>ONJE01000022.1 GCA_900318045.1 uncultured Eubacteriales bacterium | reverse complement strand
CAGCGGCAAATATTTCATCGTCGGCGGCAACCTGTACCGAAGCACCACCACCATCCCCGCAGGGGATGCCATCAACCCCGGAAGCAACTGCATCCTGACCAACCTTGCCGACGCGCTGAACGCGCTGAACACATAAGGAGGTATATCCATGAAATACGCGATCATCAAGGTCATCAACGGCAACTACTTCATCCACGCCGAGGGCATCACCGCGTTGGAGAACGCCAAGACCCAGTTCCACGGGCTGTGCCAGACGCTATGGAACGCGCCCGACGTACTCACCGCCCACGTCGCCATCATCGACGAGCAGCTTGACGTGGTGGAGGGGTACAAGGAATTCATTCATCATGAGCAGAGTGTCCAGCCTGAGGCTGAGCCGGAGTCGTGACCGAAGGACGGACGACGCGGCGGCGGAATAGTATGATTACAAAGGAGTGATTCAGATGTCAGTAAAGATTGGCAGCGCGCGCATCGACGAAAACGGCAACGCGAAGGGCGGCAAGGCCGGGGACCAGACGGGCAAGGAGGTATCGACTCAAAGCTGGTACAGGCACAGCAAGGGGTGGCGGGTGTTCCGGGCGAAGGACCCCGCCGTGGCGGAGAGGATCGCCCAGGACATGCAGTGGGCCTGCGACAACAAGCACATCGGCTACGACCAGGGCCAGCGGCTGACGCTGTACGATGTCAGCAAGCCCCTGGGCTTCAACTGCAACAAGGTCAGGCAGAACTGCGAGACCGACTGTTCGGCGCTGGTGCGGGTGTGCTGCGCCTATGCCGGGGTGATGCTGCCCAACTTCCGCACGCCCACCGAGCCCGCCGCCCTGCTGGACAGCGGGGATTTCGTGGAGCTGAAGGGCAGCAAGTACACCGACAGCGACAAGTACCTGAAGCGGGGCGACATTCTGTGCACCAGGACCCAGGGGCACACGGTGGTGGTGCTGAGCAATGGGAGCAAGGCCGGGGACGACGATCCGATTCCCACGCCTCCGCCCACCGAGTACGGCCATGTGCTGGTGACGGGCGGCAGCGTCAACATCCGCAGCGCCCCCGGGGTGGAATCGAAGGACATCGGCACTGCCCACAAGGGCGACCTGCTGGTCTACCAGGGCGTGACCCAGCAGGCCGGAGGCCGTGACTGGTATCTCATCATCTGGAAGAATCAGAACGCCTGGATCAGCTCGAAATACTCGGAGCTGGTGGCATGATGCGGGCGCTTCGAACCGTCGCCGCCACGGCCCTGCTGGCCGTGGCGCTCTTTATCGCCCTGGTCGCCGTGCGCAGGTGGGCGGGCTATGAGGGCTTCGACCCGTACCGGATCGACTACGACCGGCCGGGGATCGACATAACCAGCGAAGGGCCGTGAGGTGGTGTACAGTGGACGTGACGAGGTGTATTCAGGTTGTCGTAGCCCGTGCTGACCTGCTGGCCTGCCGGCTGCTGGCGCTGCCGTGGAAGCGCATGGCGGTGTCGCTGTTGCTGGCGTGGATCGTGATTCATGTTTACAGGAAGGCGATGAGCGACGATGGATAACACGATAATCGTGGCCCTGATCGGTTTGGCCGGTTCAGGGCTGGGGGCCTTCGGCGGGGTGATGGCGTCGGCGCGGCTGACGCAGTACCGGCTGAAGAAGCTGGAGGAGAAGGTGGACCGGCACAACAGCGTCATCGAGCGCACCTACAGGCTGGAGGGGCGCATGACCGAGGCCGAACACGACATACGGGACCTGAAGGAAAGAAGGTGAAGATCATGAGGGATTGGAAGGCATGGCTCAAGGCCGCCGGCGTGCGGGCCGTCAAGACCATCGCGCAGACGGCCATCGCCACCATCGGCACGTCCGTCGCGATGGGGGACGTGAACTGGATCATGGTCGGCAGCACCTCGCTGCTGGCGGGCATACTGAGTTTGCTCACCAGCGTGGCGGGGCTGCCGGAGGTGCCGGAGGAGTAGATTCTGATTTATCGAGCTGTTTACGGATACGCAAAGGGAAGTAAAAAGGGAACAGGGAACAGGGAACAGGGAACAGGAAAAGCCGCGCGCGAAACGATACAACCAGGACAAAGGAAACGTTCCCGCGATAAAATGAGACGCGGAATCCCTGAAAAACCTGTAGCGGCGATACTGGAACCACAATGACATTTATACGAAAAGGGCGTCGCCTCTGCTGTGTGTTCGATTTCATAATCCACGCGCCAGCCGCCATTCCTGTTCCCTGTTCCCTGTTCCCTGTTCCCTCGTCTCCCCGACAAATCAGAATATGTATGCGACCGTAACAGTTTCGCTTTATTTGAACAGTATAAACCTGCTGAAAATCGCCCTGAAATCAAGGCAAACCCACTCGAAACCGCAACACTTTGATTTTATGAACACACCTCAGGCTTTGGAGGATCATCGACATCGGCATAACCGTTCTCCCCGTATTGCAGACGGCCTGCTCAGCGGCGAAGCCCTGGGATGACGAGCGTTTCAATGCCGGTTCTTACCCTTTTCCTTCAGCATGACGTTTGTCACCAGCAGGCCGAGAGCCGCGATGATGAGCAGCGCGACGAGCATGGTGAAGCCGAAGCCCTTCTGGTGCCAGCTGATCACGTTCATCATGTTTCCGAACAGTATGCAGTCCACGGCCAGCACCAGCAGCGCTTTGTTGTGGCCCTCGACCCACGGGCGCAGGGGCTTTGCCTTTATGGCGAAGGGCAGGAAGACCACCGCAAGGCCGAATATGGACGCCGACGCGGCCACGAAGAACCAGCTGCCGTGGGTGTACAGGGCGCATACGGCAAGCAATATCACCAGGCTGACGCAGAAGGCGCAGAGCGTCCAGAACAGCTTGTTTTCAGGCACTACAATCGGCACGACGATCAGTGATGCCGCCACCAGCATCCCGGCGGCCACCACGAAGAACCAGTCCAGCGTGCGCCCGGAGGTCAGGTTCACGATCAGGCAAATCAGTATCGGGACCATGAACAGCGCCGAGATGACGCTGCCCACGGCGGCGGAGCGCCGCTTGAAGCGCCGGGCCTGGTTTTTGATGACCAGTGCCCGCTCCTGCCTGAGTTCGCCCTCGGCCTCGCTGGCGCGAATCTGTTCCAGGTACGCCGCGCAGTCGGGGCAGGTCTTCAGGTGTTCATCGATGATTTCGCGGCTTGTGGCGCTGCACACGTCGTCGGCGTACAGCGGCAGTATGTCGCGCACAATTTCACATTCCCGGTTCATTTTTCTTCCATCCTTTCCTTCAGCTTCGCTCGGGCGCGATGAAATGTGACGCGGGCCCAGTTCTCGGTCTTGTGGAAGATCTGTCCGATCTGCGCGAAGGACAGCTCGCCGAATACCCTCAGCTCGAATACCTCCCGGTAGGGTTCCTCCAGCGCATGCAGCGCCATGTGGACGCGGAAAGAATCGTCCCTTTCAACGGCGGCCTGCTCGACGCCCTTCCCGCGGGCGGCGGCGTCCTCCGGCATCTGGGCGAAACGGCCCTGCCGGCGCGTCTCGTCGGTGAACAGGTTCCTGGCGATCGCGCAGAGCCACGTGACCTCGTCGGATTCGCCCCGGAAGCTGTCCGATTTTGAAAATGCCCTGAAGAAGGTCTCCTGGGTGATTTCCTCGGCAAGGTGGCGGTCCTTTGCCAGCGTCATGGCGTAGGAGAATACCCGCATGTAACAGGCCTCATAGAGCTTGTCAAAGCCCGCGCTGTTCACAGCTCATCACCCCCTCTCCGCTTGATTTCTGCCGGTTGGACGGAGATCGCATCGTTTCGTTACAGCATATTTTGGATTTAACATTCAAATAATAACACAACGCGGCGCAGGTGTCCACACTGCTTTTTTGTCGGATATTGACCTCGGCCCCTTGACACGTGACCGATCGTTCCCTATAATAAGAGAACGATCGGTCACATATTGCGCCGGGCGTATTGCCAAACGAGAGGAGCAGATGGATATGAAGATACTGGTGCTGAACGGAAGTCCCAAGAAGAAGAGCGATACCTTCAGGCTGACAGAAGCCTTTTTGAAGGGCCTGAACCGGGAGGGCCGGCACGAGGTGCACGTCGTCAACGTGATCGACCGGAAGATCGCCCCCTGCCGGGGCTGCTTCGGCTGCTGGCAGCGCATGGACGGGCACTGCGTCATTCAGGACGACCAGAACCCGATCCTCGACCTGTACCGGGAGGCGGACGTGATCATCTGGAGCTTCCCGCTGTACTGCTACGGCATGCCATCGCACCTGAAGGCGGTGCTGGACCGCACCATTCCTCTGGTGAAGATGAAGATGGTGCGCCAGAGCGACGGGACCGTGTGCCATGAGGCGCTGGCGGATTTTTCGCGCATCCACACGGTGGTGATCTGCGGCTGCGGCTTTCCCCACTGGGAAGGGAATTTTGACAGCCTGAAGCTGATGTGCAGGACCTGCTTCGGGAACCCGGACTTGATCTGCGTGCCGGAGACGCCGCTGATGAACGTGCCGGAGGCCGCCGTCGTCGCCGATCCGCTGCTGGCCCGCTTTGAGAGGGCGGGGGAGGAATACGCCGGGCGCCTGTCCCTGTCCCCTGAAACGGTGTCGGCGCTGGAAAGCCCCATGATCAGCGCGGAGGAATACATTCGCAATGTAAACGGGGAAGCCTGAAACGCGCCCAGGTCAAGCGGCCCGGGGCATATTGTATTTGCAGGAATGAATATCTCTGAACAGAGGGGAAAGGGAAAAAATACAAATGTTGAAAGACTGGGAAATTCCCATACAATACTTAAAAATCGCCATATGAAAACAGGGTAGTTTCTTTTATCATATTATTAACATGAATTCTTCCGCATGAGGTATATGCGGATGATAAATAGATAAGGAGGATTCACCCATGAAGAACATGAAAGTCCTGTTGTCCGTCCTGCTGGCCCTGGCGATGGTGCTCGGTACCACCGCTGCGATGGCCGAGGGCTTCTCCGTGGACGTGCTGGAGGTCAAGATCTGGGACAACAACCAGCTTGCCGGCCTTCAGCAGATCGCCGACGAGTGGACCGCCCAGAGCGGCGTGAAGGTCAACATCCAGGTTGTCGACTGGGGCAACTACTGGACCCTGCTGGAGGCCGGCGCCTCCGGCGGCGACATGCCCGACGTATTCTGGATGCACAGCAACAATGCCGAGATGTACATGAACGCCGGCAAGCTGCTTGACCTGACCGACTATATCGCAAACAGCGAAGTGGTGAACCTGGAGAACTATTACCAGGGCATTACCGACCTGTACAGCAAGGACGGCAAGAACTACGCCGTGGCGAAGGACCATGACACCATCGCCCTGCTGTACAACAAGGCCCTCTTCGACCAGTACGGCGTGGCCTATCCCACCGACGACTGGACCTGGGAGGACTACAAGGCTGCGGCCGAGGCCATCACCGCGGCTTCCGGCGGCGAAGTCTACGGCGGCGCCTGCAACACCGGCAACAACCAGGATACCTTCTACAACATCATCTATGATTTCGGCGGCTTCGTGATCTCCGACGACAAGAAGACCTCCGGCTGGAACGACCCCAACACCCTGAAGGCCTTCGACTTCATGGCCACCCTGTTCAACAACGCCTGGGCGCCCCAGCAGATGCTGGCCGAGAACGGCAAGGACCGCCTGTTCCTGAACAAGAAGATCGCCATGGACACCGAGGGCAGCTGGATGATCAGCCAGTTCTACAACGACGACAACCACGAAGATTACGCCTGGGCCATGCTGCCCTACGAGGACGTGAACGGCAACGGCCAGTGCGATGAGGGCGAGCGCGTCTCCATCTACAACGGCCTGGGCTGGGCCGCCTCCGCCGACGTGAAGGATCCGGCCGCGGCCTGGAGCCTGATCGAGTGGTTCTCCAGCAAGGAGATGCAGCTGAAGCAGTCCGAGCTGGGCGTGACCATGGCCGGCTACATCGGCTGCTCCGACGCCTTCATGAATGCCTTCCCCGGCATGGACATCAGCGCCTTCCTGAAGATGGAGACCGAGGGCACCCTGGTCTTCCGTCCCTACAGCAAGTACACCTCCCGCTGGGAGGATCAGGCCACCAGCGACCTGGTCGCCGTTTGGAACGACGCTTCCGTCATGAACGATGTTCTGAACCGCATGGCCGGCGACATGAACGCCCTGCTGGCCCAGGAATAACCCCCTGAACCATACGCCCAGGGCCTTCGGGCCTTGGGCGTGTTTCTGAAATCGCCTTGATACGCAGGCAAATCCACTTGAAACTGCAACACTTCGATTTGGAAACACACCCTTGGGCGTATCCACATTCCAGAGAATAGGAGGTTTGGTTCCATGGCAAAGACCAGAGGCAAGATGACGCCCAGTCAGAAGAGCCAGGCCAAGTGGGGGCTGGCTTTTGTCGCCCCGACCATGATCGGACTGATCGTGCTGAACTTCTACCCGATCTTCAACACGGTCTACCAGTCCTTCTTCAAGACCGGCGACTTTGGCATGGGCAACATCTTCGTGGGCTTTCAGAATTACGTCACCGTACTCAAGGGCGGCGAGTTCTGGAGCAGCCTGCTGAACACCTTCAAGTACGCCCTGATCGAGGTGCCCTTCTCGGTGGCCTTTGCGCTACTGCTGGCGGTGTTCCTCAACCGCAAGATCGCCTTCCGCGGCTTTTACCGCACCGTGTTCTTCCTGCCCATGGTGGCGGCCCCGGCGGCCATCGCCATGGTGTGGCGCTTCCTGTACAACCAGCAGTTCGGCCTGATCAACAACGTGTTCCATACCACCACGGCGTGGATCTCCGACCCGAAGATCGCCTGGATCTCGCTGGGCGTCATCGGCGTGTGGAGCGTGGTGGGCTACAACATGATCCTGCTGATCGCGGGCCTGCAGGAAATTCCCCACGATTACTACGAGGCCGCTGAGATCGACGGCGCTACCGGTATCAGGCAGTTCTTCCGCATCACGATACCGCTGCTCAGCCCCACGATCTTCTTCATTCTCCAAACCCGCATCATCGGCGCGTTGCAGCAGTTCGACCTGATCTTCATGATGATGGACCGTTCCAACCCGGCGCTGCCCAAGACGCAAACCGTGGTCTACTACTTCTACGTCAACGCCTTCCAGTACAATAACCGCGGCCTGGGCGCCGCCATTGTGCTGTGTATGCTGGTGCTCATCATGATGATCACCTGGGTGCTGCAGAAGACGGAGAAGTACTGGGTCTTCTATAACTGAGAAGGGAGGGGCATAAATGGAAAGCTACAAGGCAAAGAAGGCTTTGACCCAGGGGCTGATTCACCTGTTCCTGATCGTGTTTACCATCACCATGCTGGTGCCCTTCCTGTGGATGGTGCTCACAGCGTTCAAGACCCAGTCGGAATCCACCGCCATCGACCCCTTTGTCATACTGCCGTCCACATGGCACTTTGACAACTTCGTGACGGTGTGGAACAGCTACAACTTCCTGCTGCTGTACAAGAACACGCTGCTGATGATACTGTTCCGCGTGCTGTGCGCGGTGCTGACCGCAACGATGGCGGGCTACGCCTTCGGCCGGCTGGAATTCCCGGGCAAGAAGATACTGTTCGCGATGGTGCTGATCCAGATGATGGTGCCCGGCCAGATCTTCATCATCCCCCAGTACATCATGGTCAGCAAGCTGAAGTGGATCAACACCATCGCCGGCCTGGTCTTCCCCGGCGCGGTGACCGCCTTCGGCACCTTCCTGCTCAAGCAGGGCTACCAGGGCCTGCCAAAGGATCTTGAGGAGGCCGCGAGCATCGACGGCTGCAACATCGGCCAGCAGTTCCTGGTCATCATGATGCCGCTGACCCGCTCCTCGATGGTGTCCCTGGGCATATTCACCGCGGTGTTCGCGTTCAAGGACCTGATGTGGCCCATGATCGTCTGCTCCGACGCCAAGAGCACCACGCTGTCCGCCGGCCTGGCCAAGATGCAGGGCCAGTTCTCCAGCAACTTCCCGCAGCTGATGGCCGCGGCCACCATGGCCTGCCTGCCGATGATCGTGCTGTACCTGATCTTCCAGAAGCAGTTCGTCGAAGGCATCGCTACCTCGGGCGGCAAGCTGTAACAGCGATGTATGCCGACCCGGACGGGGCGCTGTGCCTTGCGGGCCCGCGCTCCGTCCGGTTCACATGGGGAAGGTGGACCGGGTCGGCTGTTTGGGACGGGAGGTTGTCCAGTGAGCTCAAAAAACTACAGCGAAACGCCCGCCTACCGGGTGCTCGTGGAACACAGCCCCAGGCAAAGCGAGGACCTGTACCTGACCCTCTGCGGCATCGAACAGTGCCGGCCGGACAAGGAGCGTGAATCGCGGGTGCGCGACAGCTTCCACCTGCACGTGGTGCTCTCCGGCAACGGCACGCTGGAGGCCGAAGGGTACAGCGCGCACCTGCGGGAGGGGCAGCTCTTCCTGATCAAGCCCGGCGAGAAGATCACCTACTATCCTGACCCTCAAAATCCATGGGTATACTGCTGGATGTCCTTCGACGGCGCGCAGGCCGACGCCCTGATGCGGGAGGCGGGCTTTGGGGAAGGCGTCTACGCCCTGGAAAGCCATGTGCACGTTTCGAAGTTCTACCAGCTGTGCAACGCGGCGCTGGAAACGCCCCAGATGACCCACGCGGGGGCGCTCAGGCGGTTCGGCCTGATGCTCCAGTTCATCGCCGCGGCCATTGAATCCAACGACTGGGAATGCGGAAGCCGGAAGCTGAAGGACCACAGGCCCCTGCAGAACAAACAGGATTATACCCGCTACGCGATCGACTATATCAAGAACAACTATTCCAGCATCACGCTGAGGGATGTTTCGGATTACCTCGGCATCAACTACAACTATTTTTCCGCGGTATTCAAGCAAAGCCAGGGCATTTCGCCCAACGAATACCTCTTGCGGGTGCGGATGCGTCAGAGCAGCCAGATGCTGGCGAACCTGACGCTGGACATACAGCATATTGCGAATTACGTCGGCTATTCGGATTCACTGACCTTCTCCAAGGCGTTCAAGCGCTTCTTCGGCGTGAGCCCCAAGTTTTATCGGGAGATGCCGGTGGAGGAGCGGCCGATTTTTGATACGATCATTGCAAACAGAAGTCATGACAGGCAGGAGTAGACAGACATGGCCATACAGTACGACGCCGGGAACCGGACCATAACACTTCAGACGCGCGAGACTACCTACCAGATGCAGATTTCCGGCACCGGCCATGTGCTGCACCTGTACTACGGGCGCAGGATCGACGGCGCATGCCTGGACTATCCCCTCGTCCTGACGGATTGCGGTTTTTCACCCAACAGCTACGAAAACCGGTTGCGCCGGGAGGTTTCCCCGGATATCCTGCCGCTGGAATATTCCGCCGCAGCCAGCGGCGATTATCGGGTGAGCGCGCTGGAGTGCGTCAGTGACGCGGGCGTCGTGGGCGCGGATCTGCGGTATGTGCGCCATGAGATCACCGGGGGCAAGTACCGCCTGCCCGGGCTGCCCGCCGCCTTTGCCGACCGGGAGGACGCGCAGACGCTGTCCCTGGCGCTGGCTGACGCCGTCACCGGCCTGGAGGTCGAGCTGCTCTACGGCGTGTTCGAAGCGGCGGACATGATTACCCGCGCCGCGATTTTCCGCAACCGCGGGGACGCCGCCATCCGCCTGGACAGGGCCGCCAGCCTCTGCCTGGATATCCCCTTTGGCGGGGAATGGGACCTGCTGCACTTCCATGGGCGCCACTGCATGGAGCGGATGCCCGAGCGCACGCGGTTGATGCACGGCATACAGACCGTGGGCAGCCGCCGGGGCGCGTCCAGCCATCACCACAACCCCTTCGTGGTGCTGATGGCGTCGGACGCCGGGGAGACCAGTGGGACGTGTATCGGCGTGATGCCGGTGTACAGCGGGAATCACCGCACCGACGTCGAACTGGACCAGGCGAACGCCGTGCGCGTCGTCAGCGGCATCGGCGGCGACCTGTTCGGCTGGCGGCTCGAACCCGGGGAGCGCTTTGTCGCCCCTGAGGTCATACTCTGCCACACCGACGCCGGGCTGGAGAGCCTGACCCACCACTACCACAACTTTTTGAACCGACACCTGATCCGCAGTCCCTGGAAGGACCGCAGGCGCCCGCTGCTCATCAACAGCTGGGAGTCCATGACCTGCGATTTCGACGCCGACAGGGTGCTGAAATTCGCGGCGGAGGCCGCGAAGCTGGGCGTCGGAATGGTGGTGCTGGACGACGGCTGGTTCGGGGCGCGTGACGACGACAATGCCGGCCTCGGCGACTGGTTTGCCAATGAGGGCAAGCTGCCCGGGGGCCTGAAGCCCCTGTCCGACGCCATCCACGCCATGGGCATGAAATTCGGCCTGTGGATCGAGCCGGAGATGGTCAACGAGGACAGCGACCTCTACCGCGCCCACCCCGACTGGGCTCTGACCGTCCCCGGCAGGAAGCCCGCCATGGGCCGCAACCAGCTGGTGCTGGACATGGGCAACCGGGTGGTGGTGGAGCATCTCTACGGCGTGTTCTCCGCGCTGATCCGGGACAACGGCATCGACTACATCAAGTGGGATATGAACCGCAACATCGCGGATACCTGGAGCGCCGCGCTGCCGCCCCATCGCCAGACGGAGGTGAGCCACCGCTACATGCTGGGCGTCTACGAGCTGATGGACCGCCTGACCGGGGAATTCCCGGAGGTGTTATTTGAGAACTGCGCGGGCGGCGGCGGCCGCTTCGACGCAGGTATGCTCTACTACACGCCCCAGATCTGGTGCAGCGACGATTCCGACGCCATCGAGCGGCTGACCATCCAGATGGGCACCGCCGTCGGCTATCCCGTCGGCGCCATGGGCGCCCACGTCTCCGCCTGCCCCAACCAACAGACCGGGCGGACTGCGCCCTTCGGCACCCGGGCCATTGTCGCCATGAGCGGCACTTTCGGCTACGAGCTGGACCCCGCCCGCCTTTCGGATGCTGAAAAGCGGCAGATGCGTGTGCTGGCGGAGCGGTATGACCGCTTCTACGATCTGATCCGCCGGGGCAGCTATTACCGGCTGACCGGCATCGCCCAGGCGGAGGATCATGTCGCATGGGCCTTTGTGGGCGAAGGCGGCAGGCAGGCGCTGGTGAACCTGGTGGTGACCCGTACCCACGCCAACACCCACGGCATCCATTTCCGGCTTCGCGGCCTGAACCCCGGGGCCCGCTATCGCCTTGCGGAGATGGTATTGGAGGGCTGCGAGCAGCCGGACGGGGCGTACCTGTGCGGGCAGGAGATGACCGGGCGCGTCTTTACCGGCGCGAGCCTGATGTACGCGGGCTTCACGCTCCGGCCCATGCGGGGCGATTATCCCGGCGTCCAGCTGCTGTTTGAGCAGGCGGACGCGGAGGAGCGCTGATATGCGAACGCTGCCGCAGTGGTATCGGGACGAACGGGAGAAGCTCAGGGGCTACGGGCCGGGGGCCAGGCTCAGGTACATCTGGCAGTACTACCGGCTGTGGATCATCGGCATCGGCCTTGTGCTTGGCTTCATCATCTACGCCGCGTGGAACTACTTTACGGTGCCGGGGGACATCCACTTTTACGGCATATTCTCCAACACCTACGCCCAGCTGGGCAAGGGGTCGGATTTTTACAACGGCTTCGTCGAGGCCGCCGGCTACGACCTTTCCAAGGGCGTGGTGGAGATCGATTGCGCGAATTACTGCAAGCCCTCGTCCAGCCGGGTGATCGGCAACAACTACTATGAAAAGCTGATTTCCATGATGGACGGCGGCGTGGACGACGTATGGATCGCCCCGGCCGAGGACGTGATCGCCGTCGGCGAGGCCGGCCGGCTGCTGGACCTGAACAGCGACGCCGCGGCCCCGATCCGGGAGAGGTATGCCGACCGGTTCGTCTACTGTACGCCCCTGGATGAGAGCTACAGCCGGGAACCGGTGCCCATCGGCATCGACCTGGCGGGCACGGTGCTGGTGGGGGAATACAAGGCGTGGCCCGAAGGAGCCGTGCTGGGCGTCAATGCCGCCACGAAGCGCCTCGACCAGGTGCCGGTCTTCCTGAATTATCTGTTTGCGTTGGAGGAGTGAGGCGAATTGCAGTGGCTGCTCAAGCTGTTCGGCGAGGAAAGCCCGGTGGGCCGCTTCCTGAACCGAATGTTCGTCATCGTCGCGTCCAACCTGCTGTTCGTACTGTTCAGCGTTCCGGTGGTCACCATCGGCGCGAGCCTTTCCGCGCTGAACTACACGATGATGAAGTACCGCCGGGGCGACCGGCACTTTAAGGTGGCGTCGATGTTCTGGAGGGGCTTCAGGGAGAGCTTTGCGAAGGCGACGGTTTGCTTTGTGGTCTATGGGCTGCTGATGCTGTTCCAGGTCCTTGAAATCAGCTGGTGCAGGCAGTTTACCGGCCCGGTGGCGCTGTTCCAGTACGCGCTGGTCGGCCTGATGGTGTTGGAGACCATCGTGGCGATCTACCTGTTTCCGGTGATCGCGGCCTTCAACGGCGGCATCGGCGAGCTGCTGAAAAACGCGCTGTACTTCGCCTTCTCAAAGCCCCACTGCATGCTGCTGTGCGTGGCGCTGTACGTCGGTCCGCTGGCGGCAACCTACGCCTCCATCCGGTATTTGCCCCTGTGGGCCTTCCTGTGGCTGCTGTTCGGCTTCGCGTTGGTCGTCTACCTGGCCAGCGGCATCATGCTCAGGCAATTCATGCCCTTCCTGCCGGAGGTGGATATCTGCGGCGACATCATTCCGCCCGATATGGAGGGCGACCCCAACATCATGGTGGGCGAGGATCACTCCAGCGACGACGTGGACGAAAAGACGCTCCAGGAAATGATGAAGTACGGGCTGTAGCGGCGGCCTGCAGGCCGCCGCCAAATGGCAAACCACGAATCTCAGGGGAGCGGTTCCCCTTATAATATATGGTGTCCGCCTACTCCACGAAATAGACGGGCATACATGCGAAAAGGAGGTTTACCCATCCCGCAGGGCCCGCGGTGCGGCAGTGTGGAGACCTGTCGTAATGCGGTTCACCCAACTTTACCGGGTGACGCGAGGGCACGGCAAAGGACCGCCGTGTTCAGGGCCGGATGCAATGGCAGAGGTCATCATCAAGAACATGAAGAAGGTTTACGGTGGCAAGACGACGGCGGTGCACGATGTCAACCTGCACATCAAGGACAAGGAATTCATCGTATTGGTCGGTCCCTCCGGCTGCGGCAAGTCCACCACGCTGCGCATGGTCGCCGGCCTGGAGGACATCACCGAGGGCGAGCTGTACATCGACGGCAAGCTGTGCAACGACATCGCGCCCAAGGACCGCGACATCGCCATGGTCTTCCAGAACTACGCCCTCTATCCCCACATGTCCGTGTACGACAACATGGCCTTCGCCATGAAGATGAAGAAGGTGCCCCAGGACCAGATCGACAAAAAGGTGCGCGAGGTGGCCAAGGTGCTGGATATCACCCCGCTGTCCAACCTGGACGCCAAGCTGCGCAACCAGATGCGCGCCGAGATCATCAAGCTGCGCCAGAGCATCAACACCACCTTCATGTATGTCACCCACGACCAGACCGAGGCCATGACCCTGGGCGACCGCATCGTGATTATGAAGGACGGCTATGTGAACCAGATCGGCGCGCCCCAGGACCTGTACAACAAGCCCGTGAACCTGTTCGTGGCCGGCTTCATCGGCATGCCGGTGATGAACTTCTTCGACGGCTCCAAGCTGCTGCTGGAAAACGGCAAATACTATGCCCAGATCCACAACGCGAAGTTTGAGCTCAGCGATTTCCAGCAGAAGGCGCTGAAGGCGAACAACCAGCAGCCCTGCGACATCATCGCCGGCATCCGCCCCTGCCACATCCTGCTGGACGAGGGCGAGCTCACCGCGAAGGTGGAGGTCTCCGAGATGCTGGGCAACGAGGTCAACCTGCACACCGACTGCGAGGGCGACCACGTGGTCATGGTCATCCCCACCATGAACCTCGAGACCGACGTCAGCATGGGCAAGACCATCCGCTTCAGCACCCAGCCCAGGCTGATCCAGCTGTTCGACAAGCAGACCCAGAACAACCTGATCTGGTACGACGAGGCCTCCGCCAGGGCGGACGCGCCGGTCTGCAAGGCGTACAACTTCTGATTGTCGCGAATATGAACAAGGCACTGTACTGCATTTAGAAACACACTCTGACGCCGCATAGCGCGGCAGCGGGGGCGCCGTTGCGTCGCCGTCCGGGTCGTTTTGCTTTGGACTGCCCGGCGGGCGGCGAAACGCCGCCCCTGCGTCTATGATGTTGATAAAACGCCGGCAATAATGTATAATGCAGGGGATGGCACTATGTTTGAAACGATTCTGCGGAACCCCGATTTCGTCATGGTGGAAAACGGCGAGGCGCGCAGGGAGGGCGACGGCAGCTATGCGCGCGGGGACGTGCGCGTGACCTGCGAACGCCAGGACGAATGCCTCGCGGTATTCATCACGGCCCGTCAGACGCCCATACGGCAGGTGCGGCTGCGCTGGCGGTTCAAGGCGCGGCTGCGCGGGGTGGTGCTGGGCGACGCCTGGGAGCGCGCCTACGGCGACCTGGAGTGGACGTGCATCAATCCCTTCCGCAGCCTGCCCTGGTACGCGCTGGTGCAGGATGGGTGCGACACGGTGGGCTATGGCGTCATGGTGCGCCCCGGGGCGATTTGCAGCTGGCAGCTGGACCCCGAGGGCGTCACGCTTTGGCTGGACGTGCGCAGCGGCGGCGAGGGCGTCGTGCTGAACGGCAGGCAGCTGGCGGCGGCGCGGGTGGTGTCCGGCGTATATTCCGGGATGAAGACCTTTGTCGCGGCGCAGAAGTTCTGCAAGCGGATGTGCGCCGACCCGATCCTCCCGCCGGCGCCGGTGTACGGCTCCAACAACTGGTACTACGCCTATGGTCACAGCTCCGCCCAGGCGATCCTGGACGAGGCGGACTACATGGCGAAGCTGACCCAGGGCCTGAAAAACCGCCCCTTCGTCGTGATCGACGACGGCTGGCAGCGGGACCGCTACACTGCGGACGGCCGCTTTGACGAGGTGTACAACGGCGGCCCCTGGGTGCCGAACGCGCGCTTTGGCGACATGGGGACCCTGGCGGCGGAGATTGCCCGCAAGGGCGTCACCCCGGGGCTTTGGGTGCGCCTGCTTCAGGACGACAGCCGGGAGATTCCGGACGATTGGCGGCTTCCCACCGGCGCGCTGGACCCCTCGATGCCCCGTGTGCTGGCGCATGTGCGGGAAATCGTGGATCGCGTCGGACGGTGGGGCTACAGGCTGCTGAAGCACGACTTTTCCACCTATGACATCACCGGCCTCTGGGGCTGGCAGATGGGGCACCGGATGACGGGCGACGGCTGGCGCTTCGCGGATGGCGCCCGGACGACGGCGGAGATCATCATGGATTTCTACAGGGCCGTCCTCGAGGCCGCGAGGCCCCACGACATGCTGGTGCTGGGCTGCAACACCGTCGGCCATCTGGGCGCGGGACTGATGCACCTGAACCGCATCGGCGAGGATACCAGCGGGCTGGTGTGGGAGCGGACGCTGAAGAATGGCGTCAACGCCCTGGCCTACCGGATGCCCCAGCACCGCGCCTTTTACGACGCGGACGCGGATTGCATGGGCATCACCGGGCACATCGACTGGAGCTTCAACAAGCAATGGGGCGAACTGTTGAGCCGGAGCGGCACCTCGATGTTCATCTCCGTGGCGCCGGGCTCCCTGTCGCCGGAGAGGGAGGACGAGCTGCGGCGAATGCTGGCCGTCAATTCCCGTCCCCATGAGGCGGCCCAGCCGCTGGACTGGCAGGAGACCACGCTGCCCCGGATATGGCAGATCGACGGGGAGGCCGTGCAATTCAACTGGCACGGCACCCGGGGATTGCGCGTTTGCTTTGACGACAATCCTTTGACAGAAGAATAGACAGGGAGGCAAGGCTATGCCGAAGATCACATTCATGGGTGCGGGGTCCACGGTGTTCGCCAAGAACGTACTGGGCGACAGCATGATGACCCCCGCGTTGGAGGAGAGCACCATCGCGCTGTACGACATCGACGCCACCCGGCTGGATGAGTCTGCCGCGATGCTGGAGGCCATCAACCGCAACAACGGCTCCAAAGCGCGCATTGAAAAGTACCTGGGCGTGGAAAACCGAAGGGCGGCGCTGAAGGGTGCAAACTACGTGGTCAACGCCATCCAGGTGGGCGGCTACGACCCCTGCACCATCACCGACTTCGAAATTCCGAAGAAGTACGGCCTGAAGCAGACCATCGCCGATACCCTGGGCGTGGGCGGCGTGTTCCGCGCGCTGCGCACCATCCCGGTGATGCTGGATTTCGCCCGGGATATAGAGGCCGTCTGCCCCGACGCCTGGCTGCTGAACTATACCAACCCCATGGCGATGCTCACCGGCGCGATGCTGCGGATGACGAACGTCAGGACTGTGGGCCTGTGCCACAGCGTGCAGGTGTGCGCGTCCACGCTGCTCAGGGAGCTGGGAATGCCCTACGACGATACCGTCCAGTGGAAGATCGCGGGCATCAACCACCAGGCCTGGCTGCTGGAGCTGACGAAGGACGGGGTGGACCTGTACCCCGAGGTGAAGCGCCGGGCACTGCTGTACAACCAGGGCAAGCTGGACATCGGCACCATGGACGAGCGCATCGCCAGCCTTACCGAGGGCGAGGAGCTGCCCGGAAAGTGGATCGAGCGGCTGAAGGAGGAATACGCGCTGTACAAGGCCAAGGGTGTCCACGGCGACATGGTGCGCCTGGAGCTGATGCGCCGCTTTGGCTACTACATCACCGAATCCAGCGAGCACAATTCCGAGTATTGTCCCTGGTTCATCAAGGAACGCTATCCCGAGCTGATAGACCGGTTCAACATCCCGCTGGACGAATATCCCCGCCGCTGCATCCACCAAATCCAGGAGTGGAAGGAGCGGGGCCACGAGCTGACGAAGGACCCGACGCTCACCCACAAGCGCACCCACGAGTACGCCAGCTACATCATGGAGGCCATGGAGACCGGCGTGCCCACGAAGATCGGCGGCAATGTGCTCAACAGCGGGCTCATCACCAACCTGCCCGGCAACGCCTGCGTGGAGGTGCCCTGCCTGGTGGACAAAAACGGCGTGCAGCCCACCTACATCGGCGACCTGCCGGAGCAGTGCGCGGCGCTGAACCGCACCAACATCAACGTGCAGCTGTTGACCATCGAGGCCGCCCGCACGCTGAAGAAGGACTACATCTACCAGGCGGTCATGCTGGATCCCCACGCCGGGGCGGAGCTGTCCATTGACGACATCGTGGCCATGTGCGACGAGCTGATCGAGGCCCACGGGGATTGGCTGCCGAAGTATCACTGAGCAGGAGGTAAATCGACAAATGAGCGTGGAACGGTATATCGCGGGGCTGGCCCAATATGGCATCGACCGGGGCCTGATCGAAGCCTGTGACAGGACCTGGGCCATCAACCGGATCATTGACGCGTTGGGCCTGCAGGCCTATGCGGACGCGGAGCCCGTGGAACTGCCCCTGGAGGAAATCCTGAAGGCGCTGCTGGACGACGCCGTGGCGCGGGGCGTCTGCGCCGGGGACATCACCAGCCGGGACCTGCTGGATACCCGGCTGATGGGCCTTATGACGCCGGCGCCCCACGAGGTGCGGGCGAAGTTCGCCGCGCTGTATGAACAATCCCCCCGCGAAGCCACGGACTGGTACTATCGCTTCTCCCAGGATACCGACTACATCCGCCGCTATCGTATCAAAAAGGATATGCGCTGGCTGGCGAATACCGAGTACGGCGATTTGGTCATCACCATCAACCTCTCCAAGCCGGAGAAGGACCCGAAGGCCATTGCCGCGGCAAAAAACGCGCCCCAGTCCGGCTATCCCAAGTGCCTGCTGTGCGCTGAGAACGAGGGCTATGCCGGCCGCATGAATCACCCGCCCCGCCAGAACCACCGCGTCATTCCCGTGACCGTGGGCGGCAGCCGCTGGTTTTTGCAGTACAGCCCCTATGTGTACTACAACGAGCACTGCATCGTGTTCAACGCGAAGCACACCCCGATGGTGATCGACCGGGCGGCCTTCGCCAAGCTGCTGGACTTTGTGACGGAGTTTCCCCACTACTTTGTGGGCAGCAACGCCGACCTGCCCATCGTGGGCGGCAGCATACTCAGCCACGAGCACTTCCAGGGCGGACACTTCACCTTCCCGATGGAGGTGGCCCCCGTGGAGCAGGCGGTGGCCTTCAAGGGGTATGAGGACATCCGCGCGGGCATCGTCAAGTGGCCCATGAGCGTCATCCGCCTGACGGGCGCGGACCCGGAGCGGGTGGCGGACCTGGCGGATAAGATACTCGCCAAATGGCGGGGCTATACCGACGAGGCGGCCTTCATATACGCCGAGACCGGGGGCGTGCCCCACAACACCATCACGCCAATTGCCCGCAGGAGGGGCGCTGATTACGAGCTGGACCTGGTGCTGCGCAACAACATCACCACCGATGAGCATCCGCTGGGCGTCTACCACCCCCACGCCGAGCTGCACCACATCAAGAAGGAAAACATCGGCCTGATCGAGGTCATGGGCCTGGCGGTGCTGCCCGCGCGACTCAAGGGCGAGCTCTCGGCGCTGGCGGAGGCCCTTGTCAGCGGCGCGCCGCTGACCGGGACGCTGGAAAAGCACGCGCCCTGGGCGGAGGAATTGCAGACGCGGTATACCTTTACCCCGGAGAATGCGGCGGGCATCCTCGAGACCGAGGTGGGCCGGGTGTTCGCCCGGGTGCTGGAGCACGCCGGTGTCTACAAGCGCAATGCGGCCGGTAAGGAAGCGTTCATGCGGTTTGTGGGCGCCGTGAACGGAGAGTAGGCCGTCAATAAAGAAAAAGAAAAGATCCTTGACGCTTCGCTAAGCCTGGCGAAGCGTCAAGGGTCTTTAAGGGCACCCCATACTGTTCTCAAATAAGAAAGGATCCTTGACGCTTTGCTAAGCCTGCGGCCACGACTCCGCTTCGTTCCGCTCAGGATCTTCACATTTTATTGAGCTTAGTATAAATGCTGATTTGGCGGGGGAGATGGACGATGGTTCCAAAATTGGCCTTCCCCCGATGGGGAAGGTGGATTTCCCGAAAAATGCTTGCATTGTTTCGGGAAAGACGGATGAGGTCCTCCGCCGATGTGACAACACCTATCGAGACAAAGGCGAGGGGCGCAATGTGAGGGGGAGGACCTCATCCGACCCGCTTCGCGGGCCACCTTCCCCATCGGGGGAAGGCAATTTTTGGAGTCCTCGCCAGCCGACCACCTTGATTGTGCGGTATTTCCGTAAAAAGGGGGCTTATATACCCAATGATGGATTGGATTCGCCGGGAGGCCATTTACCTTTGGTACTACCTGGAGATTCAGGTTCGGCAGATCGTGCCTTACTGGGCGCTGGGCATATTGTTGGGCAGCGCGGTTTCCGTGTTTGGCAAGCGGTACATCCACGGGGCCTTCGCGAAGATCGGCCAGCGCAAAATGGGCTGGCTGGGCGTGATACCGGCGAGCCTGCTGGGCATCGCCTCGCCGCTTTGCATGTACGGCACCATCCCCATCGCGGCCTCCTTTTCCGGGCAGGGCGTGAAGGACGACTACCTGGCGGCATTCATGATGTCCAGCATATTGCTCAATCCCCAGCTGATCTTCTACAGCGGTGCGCTGGGGCGAACGGCGGTGGCCATCCGCTGCGTCAGCTGTATGCTGTGCGGCTGTGTGGCAGGCTGGCTGATTCGCCTGTTCTACAGCGCGAAGGGCAAGTCCTTCTTTGATTTCACCGGCTTCCACGAGGGCGCGAGCCGGGACACCGACCCGAACCTGCTGCTGCGCTTCCTGAAGAACGTCTGGCGCAACATCAAGGCCACCGGCCCCATGTTTGCCCTGGGCATATTGCTGACGGCGCTTTATCAGATCCACGTCCCGAGCGATTTCATCAGCGGCCTGTTCGGCAAAAATGAGGGCTTCGGCGTGCTGATGGCAGCCACCCTCGGCGTGCCGCTGTACATGTGCGGCGGCGGCACGATTCCGCTGCTTCAACAATGGCTGGTGGACGGCATGAGCATGGGCAGCGCCGCGGCCTTCATGATCACCGGTCCCGCCACCAAGATCACCAACCTGGGCGCGGTGAAGATCGTGCTGGGCTGGAAGCGGTTCGCGCTGTACCTGCTGTTCACCATGGCCTTTGCCTGGGGAACGGGCATGATCGTCAACCTCTGCTTCTAATACTAATCTCCCTTGACTTGCCGCCAGCAAGCCTGCGGGCCTTCGCCTTGGTATGACGAAAAATCCGCTCGCATGCTTGCATACATTTAGATTGAGATTAGTATAACGGCAATTCCGCCCCGGGGCGTCCGCGCGCCCTGCCCCATGCAAAACGCCCCCGCAGGGTCTGCGGGGGCGTTTTGCCAGTGTGCCGTCATTTAGCCGCGCTGAGGCTTGTAACGACGACCTTGACTTGTTTGAGCAGCTCGGTGATCTTGTCCAGGTTGATGCTGGTCTTGGGCATGATCTGCAGGATCTGGAAGCTGCCCTGGAGATAGATGATGAGTATGCAGGCGATGCCGGCGATGGGGATGAAGATGTCGATCAGCTTGTTCTTGTGGGTGCGTGTGTAGGAAAACAGCAGCACGAAGGGGGGCATGAGCAACAGCTGTATGGCGTTGCCAAAGCCCATGGCCGTGGCGCCCAGCATCAGGTTAGGGTCGAAGACGTCGATGCTGCCCAGCTTGTCCAGATTGAGCGTCGCCAGGATCTCATAGGAGGCGATGTCCAGGAAGAACAACAGATCCAGCAGGCCCGCCACCAGCAGCGTCACCGCAGCGAAGATGGAAAAGTGCAGCGAGTTGCGGTTGGTCATCAGGAAGGCCTGGTATTCCTCATAGGTCTTGCCGTGCTTCAGGAAGTGGCGCTCGCGCAGCTTGACGTAGATGGCCAGTACGATGAACACCAGGAAGGTCATCGGCGGCTTGACGGTCAGGAACGGGAAGAGCTGAACGGGGATGTGGGCGAGGCCCTTGGCGGAATACCACTTCCATACGATGCAGGCCAGCTCGTAGGCCACCGGCAGCACGGCGCACAGCCGCAGCAGTATCACCGATTTACCCTGGAAGAACTTTTTGGGCCGGTAGCACAGGAAGAACAGGAACAGCGTGCACAGGAACAGGTCTACGAACACGTTGAAGGCGATGAAGCCGGTGCCGTCGGAATAGATCATATTCTCCATGAAGCGCTCGGCCCGGCCCGGTTCGGGGTCCAGCGCCGTGAGGGAGCCCACGACAAAGTGGTAGATGCCGACGTAGAACAGCAAGGCCAGCGCCAGCATCAGGCCGAAGTTCTTCAGCAGCTGCGTGTGGTAGCTGGTGTTGTGGTTCAGCATCGTGGCGAAGCTGGCCAGCAGCAGGAAAGGCAGGGACATCGCGGCGATGTAGGACAGACCCTCGGCCATCGTGGCGTAGTGGTTCGCCGTCGCGGGGTTGGCCTTGCTCGCCATGGTGATCAGTACGACCGCCTGGGTGATCACCAGGCAGGCCCAACCGATGATCTGGAACGCCCTGTAGGAGAGCGGACCGCGATATTTTATATCATCGTGGGCTCCCCGCTCGTACAGCTTGACGCGGCGGCGCCTGGCCTTGCCGGTCGTTGCCTGTTGGTTGTTCTCCATATGGGTTTGCCTCCTTTATGCCGGATGTAGTATGGAAAAACGCGATGGGTTGCCGTTACTCCGCCTTCTGGGGTGTGAGGTCGGTTTCGAAGTAGTAGGCGGGGTTGACGGGCAGGTCGATGCCGTGGCGATCGAACATCAGCTTCAGGCGGCGGTTGAACTCGCGGTTGGCGGCGTATCGCTTGAGGTTCTCCACAGTAAAGCTGAATTTCAGAATCATATTCCCCTCTTCAAACTTATCCACACCGTCGTAAGTCGGGGCGCTCAGCATATAGGGAAGGTCGGCCATCAGGGTGGGCAATTCCGCTTTGATGACCTCTTCAATTTCCGCCAGGTTTGCGTTCACGCCCACCGCCAGCTTCGTGGACATACGGGCTTGGCTCTTGTCGTTGTTGATGATGTCCCGCATGGAGGAGTTGCTGATGATCTTGGTATCCTGCTGGTAGCTCACCCGGGTGGTGCGCAGGCCGATCTCATCCACAATGCCCTGCCAGCTGCCCACGACGATGAAGTCGCCGACCTTGATATTGCCCTCCAGCAGTATGAAGAAGCCGGCGATGATGTCCTCGACCATAGCCCGCGCGCCGACAGAGACCGCCAGGGTGATGATGCCGGCGGAGGCCAGCAGCGCCTGGGTGGGAATGCCGAACTTGGACAGGCCGTAGTAGATGAACGCGATGACGGAAACGTACTTCAGCGAGCTGCGCAGCAGCAGGCATACCGTCTCCGTTCGCAGATCGGAAACCCTTGCGATGTTGTAGAGCACGCGGTTGGCCAGCGTCACGAACACGTAGAGGAAAAACAGCAGGAACAGGCAGGAGGTGACCGCGAATATGTTCGCGCCCTTTTCCCAGTTACCGGTCAGGACATAGGACAGCCCGCTGATGCTGGTATTGTCGCTGAGGGTGCCGTAGATCACCGGCAGCACGTTCACCACGCAGAAGATGAGCAGCAGCTTGTAGCCGATGGCCCTGACGCGCTCGCCGGGCGTCTGGCTGGACTTGTTGGTTTGCATGTGCCAGCGATTCTCGAAACCGTACTTTTGCTGCGCCTTGACGATGCTGCCAATGCCGGCGAAACTCATGGCGCTCTGTGAAAGGGAGGCTTCCTTCTCTTCCGGCGCTTCGGCGATTTCCTCCGCGCTCGGCGCGGCATCCACCACATCGCGCTGGTAGTGGAACAGCGCCATCAGCAGGATCAGGGCTTGCCCGACCAGGGCGACCAGGGCGATGCGCAGGGAGATATACAGGGAGGCGGTGTCGCTGGTGCGTTCGGCGACGGGTACCAGATAGTATTTTTCCGATTCGCTGAACCCTGCGTAATAGGTCTTGTCGCCGCGCTTCAGGAAGCCGCTGCGGGTGGTCTTGAGCTTGTCGGCGTTGTAGCCGAAATCTTCTATGGACTGGCCGATATAGCCGAAGCCGGTGGTCGCGGAGATGGTCAGATCAGCCTTGTTCACGACGAACGCGTCCGTCGGCATACCCACGGTCATGTCGGTCAGCACGCTGTCCATGCCCAGGGACTGGTTCAGGTAATCCCGAAGGGCGGGATCGACGCTGATCTGGACAAAGCCGTCGGACAGGTCCTCTTCGTTGCGAAGGCTTACGCCGATAAGCTGGATGCGTTCGCCGGAGATCTCATTCGGCATGGGCTGCAGTATGACGTGATCCGCGCCTTCAAGCAAGGGCTGGAAGGCATGGGAGGGAGCGGAGGCGTCTTCGCTGAGCTTGAAATGATCGTAGGGGGAGTTGGTGACGGCCACCTGCCCATTCCGGTCATAGACGTAGATGTACTGAATCCCGAGATTTTCGCTCAGCTCCGCCAGGTCATTGCGGGTGATGTTTTCCTTGCCCTTGGATTTGACATAGTCCCGGGCGATGCGACACTGGATCAGGTATTGCTCGTCGAACCAGTCGTTGAACAGCTGCTGGTTGCCCTGGAAGGATTTCAGGGCGGCGACGCCGGAATCGGCGTAGATTTGCATGGCGTTCAGGTCGTTGGTGACGTTGTTGAGCACCTGGACATACCAGCTCATGCAGAATATGCCGACCGTGAGCACCAGGCAGTAGGCCGTCAGCTGCTTGCGCAGGTCCATGCCGTTCAGCTTATGCTGGCTCACCGTCAGGGAGATAAAGTGGACGAACAGCCACAGTATGGCGCAGGCGACCACGCTGATGAATACCGCCCGGGACATGTAGAGAATGTATTCCCACATGCTGATGCCGCAGACGATGTAGAAGGACCCGAAGGGCACGATGGAGCCGAAGAGCATGGTGTTCGGCGACGAGGACAGCCTGAACCTGCCGTCTTCACTGGAAAAGAGGATCAGGCGCCGCAGGTTGATATTTTTGGCGTTTGCTTCGTCGGCGAAGTTGTTCAGGTCGAGGTCGGGAATGCCCTTGTAGTTCACGACGCTGGTGGCCAGGGTGCGTTTCTCGATATCGACGAGGTCGCGGTTTTTGAACGGGATGACCATCAGCGTATTTCCGACCTCGTTCTCGTTGGGATGGGTCAGGATTTTGCCGGTCTCCTTCGAGGCGACGGTGACGAAACCGTGGCGGCCGACGGTCAGGCGCGTAATGCGGTCCACGGCGGAGCTGCCGTCCAATATATCCCGGGCGGACCGGCTGTCGGCGATGGCTTCCTTGGACAGGGTGAAGCCCATTTTCCTCGCCTCCGCGCGCCCCATTACCAGCGATTCATAGGTCGCGACCAGCGCCTTCTCGTTGGCGTCCAGCGCTGGCATCAGCTTGGCCATTTGGATATAGGCGGACCTGATCTGCGGATCGATGGCCTCGAAAAAACGAGCGTTAAAGGAGGTCAGGGATACGATGAGACAGGCGACGAACGTCAGCGTCCACATCAGGTACATCCGCACTTTGCGCCAGAACAGCTTCTTTTCATAGGGCGTCCGCTGATTGGATTTTTGTTGCGTCATAGCTTTCAACTCCCACATTAAGTATATTGTTCAGAGGATGGGTGCCGGGGGGAAGGACCTACTTGTCATCGTCGTCAACGGACTTCATCTCGCCGTAGAAGTTGACGATGATGGATGTGATCAGCGCTACCACGATGATGCCGTAGAGCCCCAGTATTACGGACAGCAGGCGGCCGATGGGCGTGACGGCGGAAAAGTCGCCGAAGCCGATGGTGGTCACGATGGCGAAGCAGTACCACAGCGCGTCGTTGAACGTGGCAATGCCCTCCTCGAGGTGGGGAAACACCAGCGAAAAGGCCACGATCAGCAGCACGATGCCGAACAGTATTTCCGCCGCGTAGGTCTTGCGGACGATCTTCTTCAGCGTGGGCATGTCGATGCGGGCAAAGGCGATGGTACCCACGTGGGCGACGCACTGCCAGGCGATGAACAGGATCATCGAGATCATCTCCATCTGCCACATCAGCACGACGATCACCGCGATCAGCACCACGTTGATCAGCGTGCTGCGGCGGGTGCGGTCCCGCAGGATGGTCAGCACCCGGCTGAAGATCAGCGACGCCTCGTAGAGCCACGCTACGATCCTGAAGTGAATGTCCTGAGTGTAGGCGTCGATGGTCAGCACCGCGCCGTCGGCGCTCTGCCGGCTGAGCAGTATCAGGCCGCTGCAGACCAGGAAGACGACCGCGTACACGGTGTGCCGGAGGACGTCGAGGCGGTGCCTGCCCTGGGCGAGGTAGATGCGTATGCCCTGGGCCAGGGCCATGCCCAGGAACATCAGCGCCACCAGGCCCCATTTCCCGTTGGCGTTGCCCTTTTCGATGACCGAATAAAAGTATTCGATGTAATAGCCGGCCAGTGCCAACACTGCCAGGGACAACAGGCCGTCCAGCGCGTTGAACAAAGTGGCGTGCTTTGGTGCTTTCTGAGTGCTCATGGAGCTTCTCTCCTTATGCCGTTATTGTCAGTAAAAAACAGTTTTCCCGCCCCGATCTGTAACTTGCCGTGAAGCGCGGAGGATGCCGAGGATTACGGCATTCCGGGGAGCAACTGCAACAGCTCGGGGACCGCCTTGACGGTGGTGACAAACAGCTCACCCAGGCCGTTGATGGTAAGGTCGGTGAGAATGGCCGGGATGTGTTTGCCTTCATCGGTGACCAGCGACGCGATCGGCAACACGGTCTTGTTCGCGTCTGAGAAGTCCAGCGTGAGGGCGCTGTTTGGCTGGAGGGTGAAGATCTCCTGGAACAGGAGGCGCGACGGATCGTCGACGCTGACGCTGGCGTTGAAGACCAGGCCTTCCCCGGAGGCGTCATAGGGGGCTGCGTCGAAGCGCGCGCCGAAGTAGTACTTCCGGTAGTTGGTGTCCAGGCGGCCGCTCAGGCCTCCGTTCGTCCGCGCCAGTTCAAAGCTGGCGTCGGACTGCCAGGCGGGCAGGCGAATGTTGCCGCGAATCGCGTCCGCCGCGTCGCTGTAGGTCGCGTAGCACAGGGGCTGCTTTCCGCGAACGTTCAGCTCAAGCTGCACGCCGTCGCCCTGGAACAGGGCAAAGTCGGCTTCCACTTCCCAGGGGGGCAGCTGCAGCCAGGCCGTGACCGCTTCCCCGGTGAAAGCGATCCAGCCATCCCCATAGACGTCCTTCTCGTCGCCGCTTGTGGCCGTGGCCGTGACCAGTGAGCCGCCTGAGAGGCTGTGGGAATAGTTCGTGACGGTGAGCCGGGGCAGCCGATCCAGCGGCGGCAGCGACTTGACCTGCTCGGCGGTGATCTTCGCGCCAACGTTGTTCGCGATCCCTATGATGGTGTTGACGCCCTCGTTTGCAAAGAGCCAATCCACCAGTGCGTCCCAGATGCCGACGAAGCCCCCGGGGCTCACGTTGTATGTGCGCTTGAGGTCGAAGGTGGCGCCGTTTACCGTAAACACGCCCTGCTCGGGCCCGTCCTCGGTGATGAACCGGGAGATGCGCTCGATGAGCGGATTGATGTCGTCCCCGGCGTCGGGCTGCGCTTCGGCGGGAACCGTATCACCGGCGGGGGGAAGCGCTTCCCCGGAGTCGTCGTCCGGCTTCGGCGTCGGTTTGCGGGACGGGAACAGCGAAGCGACGGACGAAGCGATGGCCATGATCTTTTCCGTGGGCACGGTGATGACATAGCTGGGAAGCAGCGTGGAGGCGATGGCGACGCTGTCTTGCGTCAGCTGGCCGCCGAGGGACAGCGCCTGGGTGCCGTTGAGCGTCACATCCAGCTGAATCCCGTCCTCCGTGATGGTCAGCGCGGGTTCCATGGCGTTGAGCAGTACGGCGCTCCGCATGGCCTTTCGCGCCGCCGCGTCGGTCGGGTATATGCTCCACACGAGCGTCCGGCAGGCGTCGAGGTCCATGTTTATATCATTGGTTATGCGCCAGCCCGAAGGACCGTCGCCTTGCGCCGCGTCCGTTTGTCCCTCGGCTGCGGCGCAGACGCAGCCGAGGAAAAGGGCGCATGCCGCAATAAGGGCGATCAGTTTTCTCATATCGGCTTCCTCCCTTTCCAAATGGGTCGATAAATCCATTATACCATATTCAGGGAGGTATAATAAAGTGTTGTTTGGAAGAAAAGTGAACACAAAAACGTTTTAGCTTTGAAATAGACACTTTTTTGGCGTTTTCCGGTAAAAATGTGGATTGACGCAGCCCCCCGGTCATGGCGGTAAATCGAAAAAACTGCAGCAGATGGATGGCGGAAAAGACAACGCCAGATAACGTTAGGATCCAAAGGATCCTCGGTTTGGCCCAGGGAGCAAAACAGCCACGCTTCAAATCAAAGATTTGAGGCGTGGCGCCGTTGCCTTTCGCCCATAATCGCAGGCGATTTCGGCGAAATCCGCCTTCCCCTGAAGGCAATGTCATCAACTTAAGGAAATACCGCATAATTGGGTGGTGGTATGGCGAGGTGCTTAAGGAAATACCGCATAATTGGGTGGTGGTATGGCGAGGTGAATTTTAGTCAGGCGTGGCCTGCAAATTTCGCAGGCTTACTGGGTTCGAGCGCCCGGAAATCTGTCCAGTGGACAGATTTCAGCGAGAACGGGCTGGCAAGCCCCCGGAGGCAAGTCAAGGAATTTGCAGGCTGCGGATGGCTGAAAGGGGGTGACAAGATAGAGCGCTTCGCGGAGGCCGCGCCCGGCAGCGGCGAGAACATGGCCATACGGCACCTCAAAAAACATCGCCGCCGGACGGCTGAATATCAGCCATCTTCGTCTTGCAAAAACCTTGACTGCCCGCCAGGCAGCCTGCGTCTTTTGCAAGTCAAATCTGACTGAAATTCATCTCGCCAGACGGCGCGATCGTTTTTTAGAGGTACCCTTGAGGGGACTGTCAGCGAAGCTGACCGGGGGAGTCAGAGGGTGCTGGCTGGCCTTTAGGCCAAACTGAGTCAGTCCTGCTGGGTAGGGTTGAATAGTTACTTATTCTCAAACAGGAGCCAGAAAGGATCCCTGACGCTGCGCCAGGCCTCTGGCCACGACATCACTCGGGATGACAGGATCTTGTTCGTTGTCAGCCTGTCAATCCTTCTCGCTGTACTGGGCGCGGAAGGCCTCCAGGTTGCTGGCCAGCTGGTCGCCCAGCTGCGTCCGGTAGACGCTGTCATGCTCCAGCATACAGGCACGCATACTGGCGTAACCGACGATCACGCTGCTGGCGCGCTCGTACTGGCGGTCGCGCACCGACTTGCCGGAGTTGCCCTCCACGGTGTAAACGGTGTCGCTGTCGGCGTCGTACTGCGTGACGATGCCGATGTGGTTGGGATAGTTGGGGTCGTTGGACACGCGGTTGTGGTGGAAGAAGATGATGTCGCCGGGTTCGGGGATGTATTCATCCTCGTCGTCTATGTAGCGCGCGCCCAGGTCGCCCTTCCAGCGGTTGCAGTTGCCACTGTGGGGCATGATGTCCTCGCCGATGCCGGCATTGACCAGGCAATAGCTGACGAACATAGCGCACCACTCTTCATAGGGCGCGCCGTACCAGCCGCCGTAGAAGCTCCAGCCCTGCACGGCGTCGCCGCCCTGGAGGATGAAGTTTTCGTTGCTCTCGCGATAGCCCAGCTGGGATTTGGCAACGGTCACCAGCTTATCGGCGAAGGTCATGTCCTCCTTCAGCCTGGGCAGTGCGGGAGCCTCGTTCTTTTCGTTGCTGGCCGAGACGATGTTGGCCTTGACCTTCACGGTGTCGCCCGCGCCGTCGGTCACCGTCACGGTCAGCTTGTTGTCGCCGTAGCCGAGAGCGTCGCATACGACCTTCTCAAGCACCTCCTTGGAGGTGAAGATCTTGTCGCCCTTGTACTTTACGACGGTGTTCATGGTATAGGGCTCGCAGCCACCCTTGATGGTGATGTCGTATTTCAGCTTCTCACCGCCCTGCTGGGCATATTCGGCGGGATCGACCTTCACTTCAAGCGCGCCGGTGCGAACGATTACCCGGCAGCTGTCCGAGGCGGTCTTGTCGCCGGTGGTAGCGTTGACGGTGATGGTGTACACGCCGGACTGCTCCGGCTTCCAGCTGAAGGCGCCGTTCTTGACCTTGCCCGAACCGCCGTTCAGCCCATCGCTGCGCACCGCGTTCCAAACCACCATCTCGGCGTTTTCAACGGTGAGGGTAAACTTCACCTTTTTGCCCGGGGCAACCTCGGATTTGTTGGGCTTGAGCCCCTTCAGCTTCAGCTTGGGCGCCTTGGTGGCCTCCGGCTCCGGGGGGATCTCCGTTTCGGCGGGCGTTTCGGGGGCCTTGGTGGCCTCGGGCACTTCGACTTCCGTGGGGGCTTCGGGTTCCGCAGGGGTCTCGGGCTGGCTCCGTGGGAGTCTCGGGCTCCGTGGGAGTCTCGGGCGCTTTCTGCTCTTCGACCGGCGTTGCTTCCTCGGGAACGGGCGCCTCCGCCACTTCAGGTGCCTTCGTCGCCTTGGGCTTCTTGGTGGCCTTGGGTTCCTTGGTGGCCTTGGGCGTCTTGGTAGCCTGGACTTCCTCGGTTTCCTCAGTCGAGCTCTTCAGCGAATTGCCGTCCTTTTTCTTCTTCTTTTTCTTCTTGTTGGAAACTAGTTCCGCCTGTACCTGGGCGGTGGCATTCTCATCGTCTGCGCTGTCAGCAAGCGACGGCGCTACGGTGATGGTGTTCATGCACAGTACAGTCAATATGCAAAACAAAGCCAGGAATCTTCTGATCTTCATTCGGACCTCCCAATCCTGGTGGCGACGCATGGCATCCCACAGGCAGATAGACTAATACTAACCTCATATAATATATCACAGCTTGGTGCGGCTGTCCATAAATCCCCATATTTGTTCCAAATTAATCACAATTCAATTGCATTTATAAGCAATTATTGTAATATGCGCCGACGATATGTGATATGACATACAGGATTGAATTATTCGCCCGCGGATGCTATAATGAATGGGCAAAGGTTATTTGGCTATAACATGGCATTGCGGCGGCCGGCCGACGGGGTTGCCGATGTGCCTTGCGGGAGGTAATGCAATGGTAACGATCACTTTCAGGGTCAACGGTTCTGAGGTGAATATCAGCGCCCACGAGGGTGATAACCTGCTCCAGGCGGCCCAGCGCGCCAATGTGGTCATCGACGCGCCCTGTTCGGGCAACGGCGCCTGCGGCAAGTGCCGGGTGAAGCTGATTTCGGGCAGTTTGGATTCCCCGAAGACCCGCCACATCACCGACGGGGAATACGCCCAGGGCTGGCGGCTGAGCTGCCTGAGCAAGGTGCTCAGCGACGTGGTGATCGAGGTGCCCGACATCGCCAGCGCCTATCGCAGCCGCATGAAGGTGGCGGACATCTCCTCGCCCGAGGAGCTGGAGATATTCAACCACACCAGGGCCGGGATCGAGGCCGCGGGCATTGCCTTCGGCAACAACCTGTCTTCGGTCACCGTGGCCATGGACGCCCCCACCGTGGACGACACCATGCCCGACAACGAGCGCCTGTCCTGGGCGATAGAGGCCGCCACCGGGGCCGGGCGGGTGACGCTGTGCTTCTTCGCGTTGAAGAAGCTGGCCTGGGTGCTGCGGGAAAGCGACTTCAACGTGCGCTGCGTGATCGAGACCGTGGGCGACACTGTGAACGTGCTGGACGTGCTGCCTGCAAACGACGATACCCCCATCATCGGCCTGGTGGTGGATCTGGGCACCACGTCGGTGGCGGCGCTGCTGGTGGACATGGAGAACGGCGCGGTGCTGGCCAAGGGCTCCACCGGCAACGGACAGATCCGCTATGGCGCGGACGTGATCAACCGCATCATCGAATCGGGCCGGGAGGGCGGCCGTGAGCGCCTGCAGCACGCCGTCGTGATGGAATCCATCCGCCCGGTGGTGCTGCAAATGTGCAAGTCCATCGACATCAACCCCAACCAGATATACCGCATGTCCCTGGCAGGCAACACCACCATGAACCACCTGCTGCTGGGCCTGTACGCCGAGCCGGTGCGCATGGAGCCCTACATTCCGACATTCTTCCACTGCGACGACATCCGCACGGCCTCGCTGCGCATCTACCTGCACCCCGAGGCGAAGCTGATCCTGGCGCCGAACATCGGCAGCTACGTGGGCGGCGATATCACCGCCGGCGCGTTCGCCTCGATGCTGTGGAATAAAGAGGAGATGGCCCTGTTCATCGACCTGGGTACCAACGGCGAGCTGGTGTTCGGCAACAACGAGTTTATGATGAGCTGCGCCTGCTCCGCCGGCCCGGCCTTCGAGGGCGGCGACATCAGCTGCGGCATGCGGGCCACCGACGGGGCCATCGACAGCATGACCATCGACCCGCAGACCTGGGAGCCCAGCTACACCCTGATCGGCGACGCCGACAAGCCCGTGGGCATTTGCGGCAGCGGCATCATCGACATCATCGCCGAGATGTTCAAGTGCGGCATCATCAACGGCAAGGGCAAGTTCAACAGGGAACACAGGCGGGTGCGCTTCGACGAGAACGGCATGGGGGAATACGTCATCGCCTTCCATGAGGAGACCGGCGGCATCCGGGACGTGTCCATCAACGAGGTGGACATCGACAACTTCATCCGCGCCAAGGGAGCCATCTTCTCGGCCACGATGACCATGCTCACGAGCATGGGCATGGACCCCAGCGTGCTGGAGCACGTGTACGTGGCCGGCGGCATCGGCAGCGGCATCAACATGAAGAATGCCGTGACCATCGGCATGCTGCCGGATATCGACCTGGACCGCTTCTCCTACATCGGCAATTCGTCCCTGTCCGGGGCCTACGCCATGCTCACCAGCACCCAGAGCCGGGAAAAGGTGGACGAGCTGGCCCGGACCATGACCTACCTGGAGCTGTCCACCGAGCCGGGGTACATGGATTCATTCGTGGCCGCCTGCTTCCTGCCCCACACCGACGCGAATCTGTTCCCGAGCGTGCAGATCTAAAAAAGAAATGAAAGAAGGTTTTCCCATGTTCCGCAGGTTTATTTCGTTGATCGCTGTCCTGGCCCTGCTGGCACTGCCCGTTGCCCTCGCCGAATCGACTCCGGTGCGCGTGGGCGCGCTGAAGGGGCCCACCGCCATGGGCATGGTGCAGATGATGGCCGACAAGGCCGACGCCTATGAATTCACCCTTGCTGCCGCGCCTGACGAGATCGTGCCGCTGCTGGTGAAGGGCGAGCTGGACATCGCCGCGGTGCCCGCCAACCTGGGCAGCGTGCTGTACAACAACACCCAGGGTGCGGTGAAGGCGCTGGCCATCAACACACTGGGCGTGCTGTACATCGTGGAGCGGGGCGACACCGTGCACAGCGTTGCCGACCTGAAGGGCCGCACCCTGGTCACCGCCGGCAAGGGCTCCACGCCGGAGTACGCGCTGAACTACATCCTCCGGGGCAACGGCATCGACCCCGAGGCCGACCTGACCATCGAATTCAAGAGCGAGCACGCCGAGTGCCTTGCGGCCATGCTCCAGGACGAGAGCGTGGTGGCCATGCTGCCCCAGCCCTTCGCCACCGTGGCCCAGGCCAAGGCCCAGGACATGCGCGTGGCGCTGGACCTGACCAGGGAATGGGACGCCCTGCAGGCGGGCGCTGAGGCCCCGTCCGCGATGATCACCGGCATCGCCGTGGCCCGTGCGGCCTTCGTCGATGAGAACCCCGAGGCAGTGGCCCGGTTCATGGCCGACTACGCCGAGAGCGTGAAGTTTGCCCAGGACGATGTGGAGGGCGCGGCTAATCTGATCGGCCAGTTCGACATCTTCGAGGCCGGCCCTGCCCGGAAAGCGCTGCCCTTCTGCAACATCGTGTTCATCGACGGCGCGGATATGAAGGATCGCCTCGGCGGCTACCTGGCCGCGCTTCTGGACCAGGACCCCGCGGCCGTGGGCGGCGCGCTGCCGGGCGACGACTTCTATTATGTAAAATAGTATACAAACGTCGAATATTTTCAAACTGTTTTTTGGCTGTTTTGCACTGGACAATGACGAACGATAATGTTATAATACGATTGATACGATGTGAATTCAATGCGGATGAACCGCTTGAAGAATAACAGACAAGGAGACGATTTCACATGAAGAAGACCCTGGCTATCCTGTTGGCCGCCCTGATGCTGATCGGCATGTTCAGCTTCGCTTCCGCCGAGGCCAAGACCTACAAGGTGGGCGTGTCCATCTACCAGTTCACCGACAACTTCATGACCCTGTACCGCAACGAGATCGAGAACTACTTCAAGACCCTCGAGACCGACGACGTGAAGTACGAGATCACCATGGCTGACGGCAAGAACGACATGGCCGAGCAGACCAACCAGGTCCGCAACTTCATCACCCAGGGCATGGACGTCATCATCCTGAACCTGGTGCAGACCTCCTCCGCTGACGCCGTGATCGACGAGATCGTGGCCGCCGGCATCCCGCTGGTGCTGATCAACCGTGAGCCTCTCGGCGACAACGGCGATTACAGCTATGCCGGCATCCTGGACAATCCTCAGGTCTGCTACGTCGGCGCTGACGCCCGTCAGTCCGGCACCTTCCAGGGCGAGATGGTCGCTGAGCTGGACAACCATGGCGACATCAACGGCGACGGCAAGGTTTCCTATATCATGATCGAGGGCGACCCCGAGAACATCGACGCCCAGTACCGCACCGAGTTCTCCGTGAAGGCTCTGACCGACGCGGGCATCGAGGTTGAGTGCCTGGACGACCAGGTGGGCAACTGGGATCAGACCAAGGGCCAGGAGCTGTGCGCCAACGCGCTGACCAGCTACGGCGACGCCGTTGAGGTTGTGTTCTGCAACAACGACGCCATGGCGCTGGGCGCTGCCACCGCCATCACCACCGCCGGCCGCAAGGTGGGCGAGGACATCTACCTGCTGGGTGTCGACGCTCTGGAAGAGGCCGTGCAGCTGGTCAAGGACGGCGAGATGACCGGCACTGTGCTGAACGACCACATCGGCCAGTCCCACGCGGCGGTTGACGCGGCTGTGAAGCTGCTCAACGGCGAAGAAGTTGAGAACTACTACATCATCGACTACGTGAAGGTCAACAAGGCCTACGTCGATGCCCAGTAATTCGCTGAAGCGGATTCCATTGGCATAATGCGTGGAAGGGTGGGTGAGCCATTTGCTTGGCTCACCCACTGTTGGGTACTTCTGAAAACGCTCATCGCCGCCGGACGGCTGAATTTCAGCCATCTTCGACTTGCAAAAACCTTGACTGCCCGCCAGGCAGCCTGCGTCTTTTGCAAGCCAAATCTGTCTAAAATTCATCTCGTCGGGCGACGCGTTCGTTTTTAGAGGTGCCCTGTTGGGTATCTCCGGACAGAATCAGAGATACCCAGACTGAAGCGGCTGCGCATTTCGCATTGCACCCCCGATCGCCGAGGATGCGATGGGAAGTGCGCTGACAGTCTATTCGATAGCATAGAAAGGGGGTATGTCGGCATGTCGGAATACGTATTGGAGATGGGCGGCGTCTGCAAGTCCTTTCCCGGCGTCAAGGCCCTGGACCATGTACAGCTGAAGCTGCGGCCGGGCAAGGTGCACGC
>ONJE01000037.1 GCA_900318045.1 uncultured Eubacteriales bacterium | reverse complement strand
CTTCAAGGTATAGGCAAGGTTGTTCTTCCTCGCCTTTCTCTCCTCCTCGCCGTACCAGTACTCGATCTTCGCACCGACCTTCGGCACCGGGTCGGGCATGGCATAGTTGTTGGTGCCCCAGAAGACGCGCCAGATGGTTTTGGAAGAAAAGTGATGCTTTTCGAAGTCGAATATCCTGCGATAGTGCTCCTCCGGATCCTGTCCCGCGGGTGTCCAGCGCTTTGGCGGCATGGCAAGCTTCATCAGCGCATAGGATTTCGTGCCCAGCATCACCGTCACCCAGTCCTTCATCGCAATCAGGCGGCAGACCCACTTCGGATACGGATACGGCGTAATCCCGGCGTCGATGATGGCTTTCTCCACCGGGATGTCCACGGTGGCCAGAAAGCGTATGACGCTCGCCCCGCCCATGGACACGCCGTAGAGCCCGTCGATGGAGCGAACGCCCTTCGCTCGCAGGTACGCCGCCGCATCGGAAACATTCTTCTCGATGGACACGAATGTGGTGCCCTGCTCGTCATGGCCGTCGGCGATCACCAGATACACATGGTAATCCCGCGCCATCGCCTCCGCGGATTCCCGGAAAACCCACCAGGGCTCCGCCGCGCACGGGAATATCACGAAGACCTTGTCATGCTGTGTGCCGAATTCGTAGATCTTCATGGTGCTTTCACACCCTCCTGATGCGGAAATCGCAGTGATCCGCGCCCTTTCCCAGGGTTCCCTTCCGCTCAAATGACAGCCCCGGCAGGTTTCCGTACATCCGCTCGTCGTTCTCGCAGAAGATCCGGGTCAGCTCCGGGCATCCGAGCTCCGTGAAATACCGGCAATAGGGGCAAGCGAGCACGTCCATCCGGTATTCGCCCTTCGCCTTCGGATAAAAGCGGTTCTTGAAGCCGTTGTCCGGCCCGAAGATCTTCCGGGTCATGGGGTCCCAGATTCGGACGAACAGCGAGCGCATCCCCGGCAGCCGCATCAGCCCCGCCAGCTTTCGCGCCAATCCGGCGGTCAATGCGACGGCGGCGTCTTCGATGACGCTGTAGGCCTCCTTCTCTCCGAGGCGCTCCTTAACCGTGAGGTAGATGGCGGCAGAGGGAAAGACGCGCATGTCGGTGTGGGGGCGCATGCCTTTGGGCAGATCGACGTATCTTTCCATGATGGATGCCAGCTTTTCCGTTGATTTCTGCCAGAGCCCGTCCGCCTGTTCCTCCGGCAGCCGCCTGTCCAGTTCCGCCTTGATGGCGGCCTTCTTCTTCATGATCTGCGCCGCCGTTTTCCTGTCAGCCATTGTTTTTCCTCCCGTTACTTGATTCCTGTCAGCAGCGCCGAGCCGGAAAGCGCCATCCAGCCCGCCTCGAAGCGGGTCATGAATTCGCCGTTCGTGGTGTAGATCAGTTCGACCTTTTGGTAACCCATGTCCCTCAGCTTCCGGACAAACGCCTGCATGTCGCCGTACTTCGACTTTGAGAAGATGTCGTGCAGGGCGAATGTGCCGCCCTTCTTCAGTGTCCGCAGGGTTTCCAGCAGATATTGCTGCCGGTCGCCGGGGATGTTGTGATAGACATAGTTGCTGACCAGGGCGTCGAAGGTCCCGTCCGTGAAATCCAGATGCGTGGCATCACCCTGTTGGAATGCCGTGTTTCTGACGCCCTCGGCTTTTGCGTTCCGCTCGCACAGCGTCTTGCTGAAGGAAGCGTACTCCGCGCCCCAGCGGTCGATGCCGATGACCTGCGCCCGCGGTTTGCGCTTCGCCACAGCGATTGCCAGCGCGCCGCTGCCACAGCCCACGTCCAGGCACTTCCCGCCCGCGGGCAGCTTCACCCGTGCCGCCGTGCCCTCGATGATCTGCGCGGACATGCGGCGCCTGCCGTTATAGGAGAAGGCGCGATGCATCATAACGGACCAGACGGTCAGTCCACAGAAGATGACGGCTGCTGCCGCAAATACAACGATCAGCACAGTTTTCAGCGTTCCCGCGGCCAGCAGACCCGTACATCCAGTGACCAGGCACAGCGCCAGCGCAGCCACAGCCACGCCCAGGAAAGCATAGATCATGCCCCTAGGCATCCAGTTTTTGTAATCAGACTTCATATCATCGCCTCCGCTTTCCTCATGCTCCGCATGAATTGCTCAAGCTGCTTCACATATTCTTCCGGCTCCGCCGCCATGTATCCGCAGTGGGCATAGCCGGGACGGACGGTAACCTCCGCCTTCGGCATGTAGGTCGGAATCGTCTTTTTTGAATACCTCCAGTCGAAATCCTTCTCCCCGAAGTCGAGGTGCAGCTTTCGCTGCTCTTCATCGGTCAGCTTCCGCAGATCATAGTGGCAGCAGGCATGGCAGATCGCGTCGATGTCCTCCGGCGTGATGCGTTCAAAGTTTTTTGTCATCATCCTCGCGAAGCTGTAGCCGTACATCTTCACAAGCCTCCCGGACGCTTCCACGTGTGTCTTCGTCAACTTCTTCTTTCGGCTTCTGAAAAGGTTTATCATGAACCACTCGGCAAACCCGGCGTTCCTGCACAGCGCTACGCCGTCAAACCATGCGTGGGCGACAGAAAAATCCGAGTCGAGGAACAGCCGGTATCCAACGGCGACGCCGAGGGATGCGCCATAGACGAGCTCTATTCCCGTGCACCCGGTTTCAAGAAGAAAACCTTTCAGTTCTCTGTACTCTTCGTCTGCAGACGTATAAGCTCCCGCCTTGCCATGTCCGCCCTGATCAGGAGCGATGAAGTGGTAAGTGCCATTGAAATGCGGAGACATCAGAGCATACAGATCCGTTCCCGAGACCATCATCGGCGCGAGCAGGATGACCGTCGGATCATCCCTGTTACCGAATTCATGGATGAACATTGTATCGCCTTCTCTCCGTTAGAAACTGCTAACTTATGAGCAAAAAAGAAAGCTGTCTAAGGGTTCCCGTTTGTCGTCTGTTTGGGCTTGGGACCGGACTTCTGTTTTGTCGGTTTATCGGCGTTCTCCGGAATCGCCCAGGACTTGCCGAGCCGTTCGACACCAGGAATCCGACCATTCAGAATATACTGATTCACCCAGCGGACAGACACGTCCCATTTTTCAGCCGTTTCCTGTACTGACAAGTAACCTCTCATTACATCCCTCACTCAGGCTATCGCATACGCATCAGACGTGCCCGTTTCTTTATCCTGAAACCTGCTGCCAATGGAAACAGATACGCGAATGGTTAGCTATATTAAACGCTTATATTATATTCCAAAACCGGCATCTGACAAGAGAAGAATTGTTAAAAGCCACTAACAACAAGCGATTATAACTATTGCATTGGACTTGTTGATCACTGTTCTGACTGCCAGGCATACCTGTTGTCATTAGTAATACAAGGGTTACACAGAAGCAAGGTTCGCTTTGTCTTAACAAAGCAGGATCTTGACATGCATAGTTAGAATATGCTAATATAATAGTTAGAAATTACTAACATCTTTTTAGGAGGATATATGAGCGCAATCATCATCGGTGGCAATGAGTGCATGGGGCGCACCTACTGCGAACTTTGCGCGAAGTACAACATCACGGCCCGAACAATTCCATTGAAAAAGGGCAGCTTTGCCAACCAGCTCGGGAAACCCGATTACATCTTCGTCTGTATGGACACCGTCTCCCATCCCCTCGTCATCAGCGCTCAGAAGGAAGCAAAAAAGCACGGCGCTCAGTTAGTCAGGCTGCGCCGCGGGAGCGTATCAACACTGGAACGGGAACTGATCCGCGTGACCGCGCAGGCGTAAGGGAATGCGCAATGAGAATTCAAAAATCAGCGGAAGATTATTTGGAGATGATCCTGCGCCTGCATGAAACAAAAGGCTATGCGCGGGCCATTGACATATCCTGTGGGCTTTCGGTAACCAAGCCTTCTGTTTCTGTTGCCATGCGCAACCTGCGCGAGAACGGCTACATTACAGTGGATGATGACAAGCACATCCATCTGACAGATGCAGGCACGGCCATAGCGGAAAGAATCTACGAGCGTCATAAGCTGTTGACAGCGCTGCTAATTTCCATTGGGGTCGATGCTGATACCGCAGAGAAAGATGCCTGCCGGGTAGAGCACGATTTATCTCCTGAAACCTTCGAAGCCATCAGGGAAAAGATACTCTGCTGGAGAATGACAGACCGAAGAAGTCATCGTGAATGACACGCCCGCTGCCACATTGATGAAGCCGCGCTGACGTTTAGCTGGAAATGGAACTGTCGGAAAGCGTTTCGAACACTGACAGGAGGGGATCGCGTGGATAATCATGTGATGCAGATCATACCTGGCAGTGCTCCAGGCAGATGTGAGACAGCTTTCGGAAAAGGCGAAAGTATCATGAACAAGAATATGCCAAGAGAAGTAATCGAGACGAAACTGCAACTGGCAAAGATAGAATTAGAAACGGCGGGCTTTATTCATTCGCGCGATCTTCGCAAGCATATCTACAGGCTTGAAAAGATGTTAAAAAGGATGAAGCTCGAATAGGCTGTATGGCTAAAGAAAAACAACAGCAGGAGGAATGATCATGGATATTACATTCGGCGACATTCAGGAAACGGCGCTCATCCCACTGGCAATCAAGGCGAGCGAAACGGCACGCCATAACCCGCGGATCAGAGACGAGAAAGCCAAGGCGATCATCGACGCTCTCGGCGTGGATGTCAGTAAATACGACCCCTTCCTGTCCCATGAGGGCGTCGTGGCGCGGACCATCATGTTCCGGGACACGCTCAAATACCTGCTCAAAAAATACCCGGACGCGGTCTGCATCAACCTGGGCTGCGGTTTCGATGACAAGTTCTCCCAGGTGGATAACGGCAGGTTGCGTTGGTTTGACGTGGATCTGCCGGACCAGATCGCCGTTCGCAGGAAGGTGTTCCAGGATCGCGACCGCTGCACGATGCTGGACGGCGATGCGTTGGACGGGGCGTGGACGAAGGCGCTTCCCAGAGCGGATATGTACATCATCGTCGTCGAAGGCGTACTGGAATACTTCTCAAAGGAACAGGTCAAGACCTGCCTGAACATGCTGTGCGACTGCTTCCCGCACGGGTATCTGCTCGCCGAGCTGCATTATCCCTTCCTTGAGAAGCACGGCAGTCATCATGACGCGGTGAAACACACGAACGCCACGTTCGGCTGGGGTACGAAATCCGGCAGGGACTATCTGGAACTGGAACCACGCATGAAGCTGCTCTCGGAGCACAGCTACAATGAAGAAATGAGGAAGTACACGATCCGTGGCAAACTGTTCGCTATCATTGGCAAGAAAATAAACAACCGACTGGCTGTTTATCAATGGTGACAATACCCTGCTACGATGCTCCCATCAAGACTTTCCCCTTTGCTGCTTTTTCCCTTGATTTGCGACAGCCTCCATGCTGCGGAACAAGTCGTGTAGAAAGCACATTCCTTGAAAAGCCCCGCGTGGTGAGGTTGAAAGGACTTTTTGATGAATATGATGATCTGGAGAGAAAGCTGGACAGTCTCTCCTCCACCCTCCTCGCCGTCAGTGAGGCGCAATCACAGCATAGCCCCTTCACGGAGGAAAACCAGTAACGTGATCACATTATATGGAGTCCTTCTCTCTATGTCACAACAGACTGAATGATTTCATCAGTACAAGGCTGAAGATGGAAGCTTGCCGGGGCACGTCGACCAACAACAACGCAGCAGTGGCGGAGTCAGACAATCAAGCTGTGTAAGTCATTTCGAAAAGGTTCCTAAGCCGAGGTGCCGCGGCACCCTTCGCAATGCCGCACAGTCTGGAACGATGAAAGGGTGTCTCAGTTTTTTATCGTTCCAGCATATTCCCGGGCTTCCTGGCATAGCAGGCGATCCTGTGTCCCGGATCCATATCAGCCAGGGCGGGACAGGCATCGGCGCAGCGCGGCATGGCCTCGGGGCACCGGGGCTGATAGGGACATCCCTCCAGCATGCGTCCCTTTTCGATCAGCGACAAATCCTCAATGCCGATCTGTTTGCGCCCCCGGTCCGCCGTGGAAAACACGGATTCCAGCAGGCGGCGGGTATAGGGGTGAGAGGCATCGCTTCTCAGCGCAGCGCTGGGCATCTCCTCCACCAACTGTCCGGCATACATCACCGCAATGCGATCTGTGACGCTGCGCACCACGGCCAGGTCGTGGCCGATAAACAGCATGGTCAGGTTCATTTCCGCCCTCAGGCGCATCAGTAGCTTCAGTATCTGCCGCTGCACGGACACGTCCAGGGCGCTGGTAGCCTGGTCCAGGATCAGCAGCTTCGGTTGTAGGGATAACGCCCGGGCGATAACCACCCGCTGCTGTTGGCCGCCCGAGAGCTGGTGCGGCAGGCGCCCGGCCAGCTCTGCCGGCAGCTCCACCCTGCCCAGCAGCCCGGGCAGCATGCCCTGCGCCTGGGGACGGCTTGCCATGCCAAAGTGTACGAGTCCCTCGGTGAGAAAGTCCCCCACCGTCATCCGCGGGCTGAACACCGAATAGGGGTCCTGAAACACCATCTGAACGTTCCGCCACAGCTCGCGCCGCCGGGATCGGGACAGGCGGGTCACGTCCCTGCCCTCAAACAGAATGTGGCCGTCGGTGACCTCAGTCAGTTGGGCCACCATGCGGGCGACGGTGCTCTTCCCGCAGCCGCTTTCCCCCACGATGCCCAGGCACTCGCCCCGATTCAGCGCCAGATTGACGTTTCGCACCGCCCGGAGGCTTTCGTGCCTGCCCACGGGGAAGACCTTGGTCAGACCCTTCAACTCCAACAGCACCTCAGCCATGACTTGCGATCAGCCTTTCATCGTCGATTTCCACCACCGCGTCCAGCAGGCCGCGGGTGTATTCGTGGCAGGGATGCTCGATCACATCCCGGGTCCGGCCCAGCTCCACCAGTTTTCCATGCTGCATCACGCCGATGCGGTCGGACAGGTAGGCCGCGACGCCGATGTTGTGGGTCACCAGTACGATAGCGGTGCCGGTGCTCTCACGCAGCTCCATCATCTGGCGGATTACCTGGGCCTGCACGGTCACGTCCAGGGCGCTGGTGGGCTCGTCCGCCAGCAGCAGTCGGGGGTTCAGCGACATCGCCATGGCAATGCCCACCCGCTGGCGCATGCCGCCGGAGAGCTCGAAGGGATAGGATCTCAGCACCCGCTCCGGGTCGGTCAGGTGCAGCTTCAGCAGCATCCGGCGCTGCAAATCCCGGCGCTGCCCCACATCCTTCATGCCGTGGATGCGCAAATACTCGTCGTACTGTGCGCCAATCCGCGCGATGGGATTCATGTACCGCCCGGTATCCTGAAAGATCATGGATACCCGGCTGCCGCAGAGCGCCCGCCGCGCCCTGTCATCCATCCGCGCGATCTCGTTGCCGAACAGCTTCATGCCGCCTCGGGTGGAAGCGCCCCGGGGCAACAGTCCCAGAACACCGTGCAGCAGCGTGGACTTGCCGCTGCCGCTCTCCCCCACGATGGAGAGTATCTCCCCCTGGGCGACGGAAAGCGTCACGGCGTCCACGGCGTTTTTGATCCCGTCGTAGGAGACGGAATAATTGTCAATCGACAGAATCTCCAATGCGTTCCCCCGCTGTTCCCCGGGAGCGGCCGTAAAGCCGCCCACGGGGTTTATTGTTGTTCTCAGTCGATGGTCAGGTGATTGTCCACGAAGTAGTAGTCGATGGGATAGGGGGTGATGCTGCTCACCCTGCTGTTTGCGACCACGAAGTTGTTCTCGCCCACCAGCCAGATCGCGGCGCAATCGTCCAGCATGAGCTTCTCGGCCTCGATGGTCAGCGCTTCGCGGCCGGCGATATCGAAGGTCTGGGCCAGCTTGGTGATGACCTCGTCCAGCGCGGCGTTGGAATAGTGGGTCACATTGTTGGAGGAGCCGGTCTTGAAGAAGGAATCCAGGTACCACTGGGGGTCGCCAGTGGAGAGCACCTGGGTGTTGCCGCACAGCATGTCGAAGCTGCCGCTCTCACCCAGCTCGCTGGTGCTGTCCACAATCTGCAGTTCGATGTGGATTCCCACCTGTTTGAGCATATCCTGGACCGCCTCCAGCATGGTGGTGAAGGAGCCGTTGGAATAGGTGATGGTCAGCATGAGCTCCTGGCCGTCCTTCTCCACATAGCCGTTGCCGTCCGCGTCCGCGAAGCCCGCGTCAACAAGGTACTGCTTAGCCGCTTCGGCATCGTAGCTCTGGCGGTTCAGCGTCTCATAGCCGTAGGGCGAGGAGGCCGGATAGGGCGCGCCAGCCACGCTGACGCCGCTGCCCAGTACGCCCACCAGCGCCTCGTAGTTGATGCCGGCGGCGATGGCTTTGCGAACGTTCACGTCGGCCAGGAAGGGGTTTTCGTAGTTGAAGGAAAGTATGCGGGTGCGCGCGCCCTGGGTGTCGAACACCTGCATATTGCTGTCGGCTTCAAAGGTCGGAATGTCCGTCCAGGCGATGCGCTGGACGATGTCCACCTGGCCGCCCTGCAGGGCCATGCCGCGGGTGCTGTCGTCGTCGATCATCAGTATGGTCATGGTGTCGATGTCAGAAGCCCCGCCCCAGTAGCCGTCGTATTTGGCCAGGTCGATCCGGGTGTTCACCTCGAAGCCGGTGACCATGAAGGGGCCGGTGGCCACGGGCGCGCTGGCGAAGTCTGTGCCGGCGTCCACGTCTACGATGGAATACATCGGCTCGGAGATGTTGGCCAGGAACGCGCCGAAGGGCTCGGTAGTAGTGATGGTCACGTTCTGGCCGTCTGCCTCGATGGACGCGATCTTCGCGGCGGACACAGCGCGCTCCTGCAGCTCCATGGCGCGCTCGAAGCTCTTCTTCACAGCCTCGCCGTCCACGGGCTTACCGTTGTGGAAGGTCACGCCGTCGCGCACATGCAGCACCCAGGTGGTGTCGTCCTTCTGCTCCCAGCTGTCCGCCAACAGGGGCACGATCTCATATTTCTCATTCACGGTGACCAGGGTCTCGGTGATGCCGGCGCGGCAGGTGGTCCAGCCGTCCCACTCGGTGGCGGGGTCGAGGCTGGAGCCGAACCAGTACAAAGCGCCGTTCAGGTGCTTGCCCTCGGCGAGGGCGCCGCCCATCAGGGCCAGGGACAGGCACAGTGCCAGTGCCAGGATTCGGGTAATCATGCGTTTGCTTGCCATTGCTTCATCTTCCTCCATTTCCTTTTTTGCTTTTCGTAGCGGGGGTCCAGTATATCTCTAAGGCTGTCGCCCAGGAGATTAAAGATGACGACGTGCAGCACGATCACGCTGCCCGGCCAGATGATCAGCCAAGGCGCGGCGGTGATGAACTTGCGTCCCTCCGACAACATGAAGCCCCACTCCGGCGTGGGCGGCTGGGAGGACAGCCCCAGCAGCGACAGACCGCTGAGGGTCAGCAGGTTCGCGCCGATATCCTGAGTGATGTTCACCAACAGATACGGAAACACGTTGGGCAGAATCACCCGGCGAATGACCTGTGCCTCTGAAAGGCCACCCATGCGGGCCATGTCCACATAGTTGTTCTCCCGCACGGAAAGCACCAGCGCCCGGGAAACCCGGCAGTATTCCGTCCAGCCTACCAGCGACATGGCCAGCACGGTGTTGTGCAGGCTTGGGCCCAGCACGCTGACCAGCGCTATGACGAATACGGTGGAGGGGATGGCTACCACGATGTCGTTGACCCGTGTGATGAGCATATCCACCCATCCGCCCATGAAGCCGGCCAGCACCCCCAGCAGGATGCCCACCACAGCCACGATGGCCACCACCCAGAACACGATCAGCAGCGAGGTCCGTCCGCCCCAGATCAGTCGGGAGAGGATACACCTTCCAATCTGGTCGGTGCCCATCGGGTATTCGGCGGAATGCTCCACCATCGACGCGGCGTAGTTGGTCTCCAGCGGGTCATGGGGCGCCAGCTGCGGCGCGAATACGGGAATCAGTATCAATATAATGGCCAGACACAGCAGCACCATGAACGACGGACTGTGCAGAGCCTTTTTTACATAGGCGTTCATCGGCTGCCCCCCAGTCTGATCCTCGGATCGAGGTAATGATAGGACAGGTCAACCACCAGATTCACAGTGACATAGATGATGGCCATCCACAGCACGTAGCCCTGTATGATAGGATAATCCCGCACGGATATGGCCTCGACAGCCATCTTGCCAACGCCCTTCCATTCAAAGATGGTCTCCACGATGGTCGCACCGCCCAGCAGACTGCCAATGGACATGGCGAACATGGTGATCACCGACAGCAGCGAATTAGGCAGGATCTGCTTCAGGATCACCCGCCGGCGACTCATGCCTTGGGCCAGTGCGCCGGTCAGGTAGTCCTTGTTCATCTCCTCCAGCATGCTTCCCCGCACCCGACGCACATACAGCGACACCATCCAGAAGGCCAGCGTGACTGCGGGCAGTATCAGGTGCCGGAAATCCCCGCTGCCCAGGATCGGCAGCAGCTTCAGCTTCACGCCGAATGCATACATCAGCAGTGTGCCCACCCAAAAGGAGGGCATGGAAACGCCGAAGAAGGAGACAAACCGAATCAGGCCGTCCACCCAGGTGCCCTGCTTCACCGCAGAGAGTATGCCCAGCGGCGTGGCGATGAGCACCGTCAGCAGCAATGTCGCCCCGGTGAGCACCAGCGTATTGGAGATGCGCTTGGACATTTCCGACCACACGGAGGTGCTGTAGAAGTAGGATTTGCCCAAGTCGCCCCGCAGCACATTTTTCAACCAGTTCCAGTATTGAACCAAAAACGGCTCATTCAGCCCCGCGGCCTCCTTCTCCGCCTCCACCAGCGCCTTGTCCGGCACCGCGCCCATCCGTTCGTATTTCAACGTGATCGGGTCGGAGGGCGAAAGGTAGGTCAGCGCGAAGGTAAAGAACGAGAGGATCAGCATGATCGGTATGACGAACAGCACGCGCCCGATGATGTATCGATTCATTTGATTGTTTTTCCTAACATCAGAATCCGGTTTATCCAAAAACAGAAATACAGGACATCCGGAACTTCGTCCAACATGTCCTGTAGCGCAATTAAAACACCGCCGATTGCTGCTTCGCCGTGCAAAAGGGACATATTATTCTTTAGTCCGAAGAACCAAACATGTATCTTCACAGGCAGGTCTTCTGACTCGGCTTCATCGCCTTGGCCCCTTCTCGATCTTTCGATCAATGGTTTATGGCTTCAGTTCGGCCTCACAGCAGCGGTCCTGTCGGAGACTTGCACTCCGTTCCCTATTCTCCCAATCGCCTGCTTTTTACCCGTGCGCAGGCGATCCGGCACCTGTGAATACCCGTGTATTCTGTTGTCAGTTTAATTATAGCATATCCTAACTATAGTTTCAATGCCTTAACTCCATTTTCACATCAAATTTAGCAAATGCGGTGGCTTCATTCCTGCAGACTATCGCGGTATATGGTCTGCCTGACCCGTGGGCTGGATCGTCGGCGCAGCGCTGTCCATCGCATGCTTCGCCCCGACGTAACGAAAGACGGCGCGCATGTAGTTTTGACCG
>ONJE01000387.1 GCA_900318045.1 uncultured Eubacteriales bacterium | reverse complement strand
CCCGCCCGCGGCGTACATGCCGCCGCGTACGATTGAAGATCGGGGCGCTCCGCCCCCGATACCCCCGGCGAGTTAGCCCAAATGCCTCCCCTGAAAGGGAAGGTGGCGCGCAGCGCCGGAGGGGTTCTCTCAGCTCGATAAATCAGAAGTTACCGACATCATACAAGGAGGATACCACCATGAAGGTTCTTGTTACCGGTGGGGCCGGATATATCGGCAGCCACACCTGCGTGGAGTTGCTGAACGCGGGTCATGAGGTCGTGATCGTGGACAACTTCGTCAATTCCAAGCCCGAGTCGCTGGACGCCATTCGCGCCATCACCGGCAAGGACTTTGCCTTCCACGAGGTGGACATCCGGGACCGCGCGGCCCTGGACGGGGTGTTCGCCGCCCATGCCATCGATGCCGTGATCCACTTCGCCGGGCTGAAGGCGGTGGGGGAATCGGTGCAGAAGCCCCTGGAGTACTACGACAACAACCTCTACGGCTTCATCGTGCTGGCCGAGGTGATGCGCGGGCGCGGCGTGAAGAAGTTCGTGTTTTCCTCCTCCGCGACGGTGTACGGCATGAACAACCCCGTGCCCTTCAACGAGACCATGCCCACCTCGGCTACCAACCCCTACGGCTATACCAAGGTGATGATTGAACAGATGCTGCGGGACATCGCCGTGGCCGACCCCGAGTGGAGCATCTGCCTGTTGCGCTACTTCAACCCCATCGGGGCCCACGAGAGCGGCCTGATCGGCGAGGACCCCAACGGCATTCCCAACAACCTGCTCCCCTACGTGGCCCAGGTGGCCGCCGGGAAACTCAAGCAGCTGACGGTGTTCGGGGACGACTACGACACCCCCGACGGCACCGGCGTGCGGGATTACATTCACGTGGTGGACCTGGCCCTGGGCCATCTGGCCGCGCTGGAGTACGTGAAGGACCACACCGGGGCCGAGGCCGTAAACCTGGGCACCGGCAAGGGGACCAGCGTGCTGGAGATCGTGCACGCCTTCGAGAAGGCCTGTGGCCATGAGATTCCCTATCGCATCGCCGCCCGCCGCCCCGGCGATATCGCTGAGTGCTACGCCGAGACGAAGAAGGCCGCCGAGTTGCTTGGCTGGAAGGCCACCCGCAACATCGAGGACATGTGCCGCGATGGCTGGCGCTTCGCCGAGAAGCGGTATATGTGAGAGGTTAAATTTTGATTTGTCGCCCCGCGACAAATCAGAATTCCCCCGGTCCCAACAAAATGACATGCCATTCGTACCGGCATGTCATTTTGTTGCAGAGGCGTCATTGTGTATGCCTTCGCCTGGCATACTGGTCCATCCACCGGGCGGCTGGTTTTTCGATGAACCGGTGGATCAGCACTGCCAGCAGCAGCGCGGCGGCGAAGCACAGCAGCGTATAGTGCAGCTGCCAGGGCATCTCCCAGGCCTGGTTGGGGTCGGCGGCGGCGCGGTAGGGGGGGATGCGCCACTGCTTCAGCCGCACGGCCAGCCACTGGTGCCAAATGTAGAAGCTGAAGCTGGCGCCGCCCAGGAAGCGCAGCACCCGGTTGGAAAGCGCCCGCCGAACCGGCGCGAAGCTGAGGCTGCCTCCCAGCAGGAAGGCTGCCCCGCAGAGGCCAAGGGGCAGGCGGCGGGTGAGCTGCCCCAGGCGCAGCGCCTCGTAATCGCCGTAGGACAGGGCCTGCTGCCTGACGATGTGCAGCACGCCCCAGGCCCCCAGGACGCACAGCAGCGTGCCCAGCGCGGCAATCCACGCGCGGCGGTCTTTTTTGGGGGCGAGCTTTGCGTACAGGTGAGCCGCCGCCATGCCGTTGGCGTACAGATCCAGCATGTTGGGCAGGCGGTTGACGAACATGGTGGTGTCGGGCATCTGGACCGTCCACAGGCAGCGGAAGCTGAGGGCCGCGCCGGTCATCGCCCCCCAGCACAGCAGCGGGTGGCGCCTGAACACCGGGGCCAGCGCTGGCAGCAGCAGGTAGAACTGTACCTCAACCGCCAGGGTCCAGAGCACCGCGTTCAGCCGGGTCTGGGTGTAGCTGAAGCGGAACAGGTTGTGGATGAAGGCCAGGTGGACCCCCACGTCCTTCGCCAGCAGCCCGGGCCGGTCGAAGTCCGGCGCGGTGACAGCGAAGACCAGCATCACGGTGATGGCCAGCCAGTAGCCGGGCAGTATCCGCCGGGCCCGACGATGCAGGTAGTCCCGGGTGGACGGCGGACTGCCGTTGGCCCAGGGCAGGTAGAGCAGGAAGCCGCTGAGCAGCAGCATCAGATCCACGAACATGTACCCCGCCCGCACCCAGGGGTAGAAATCCAGCGTCAGGCCTCCCAAATGCAGCACAGGCGTCAGCCATGACTGCTGCCAGATGTGGTACCAGCCGATCATGAATACGCAGAATACCCGCAGGAAATCCCCTGCCGCCGCATATCCGGGCGGGGGGGAGGCAGGTCGGAGATTCGAGTTGGACATGGTGTGGTTCTCCTGTTTGGGTTGTAGGCGGCAGCATATTCTGATTTATCGAGCTGACGCGCAGGGATTAGGGATTAGGGAATAGGGATTAGAAATAGCGACTGCCGCGTTCTAAACGCTAACTTACCGGGGAGTA
>ONJE01000006.1 GCA_900318045.1 uncultured Eubacteriales bacterium | reverse complement strand
TTCCGCAGGCTTAGTGGGGCTAAGTCAAGGGAAATCAACACAGAAATGCAGTTCAAGACGCCGAAAATGCATCTTCCCGAATTTAGAAACACACTCTAACATCGCAAGCCGGGAATAGCGCTCACTTTCCGACGCAGAAGGATTCAAACACCCGGTCTATGACCGCCTCGGTGGCATTTTCCCCGGTGATTTCCGACAGCGAGGCCAACGCCTCCCTGATATCGATGGAAGCGGTATCCAACGGCATCCCCGATTCTATGGCGTCGACGGCACGTTCCAAACTATCCGCCGCGCTGTGGGCCAGCTCGATGTGCCTTTGAGCCGTCAGCTGGCCGTTGTTTTCCTCGCCTATCGAAATCCGTCGGCCCAGCTCGTCCATCAGCTCCCCGAGTCCCAGACCGGTCTGGGCTGAGATTTCCAGGATTTTGGCAGTTGTCATGGATTCCAACCGCTGTGCGGTCAGCACAGCCGGAAGATCACTCTTATTCAGGCATATGATTGCCCGAACGTCAGCGGCTTTTACCAGTTCAGCATCCGAGGGATCCATCTCCTGGGCTGCGTCCAGCACGATCAGCACCACATCCGCGCCCTCCGCCGCCCGGCGCGCCCGATCCACGCCGATGCGCTCGATGGGGTCCTGAGTGTCCCGACGACCGGCGGTATCGGAAATCTCGGCCATCACGCCACCGATGCTGATGCGCTCCGTCAACACGTCCCGGGTGGTGCCGGGAATGCTTGTGACGATGGCCCTTTCCTGGTTCAATAGGGCATTCATTAGCGAGGACTTTCCCACGTTGGGCCGCCCTGCCAGCACAATGGAAGCGCCCTCCCTCAGCATCCTCGCGCTGCGGCTGTCGCTCCGCCTGCGTATCTCGCATGCGATATCCCGCAGCCTTGCCGCGATTTCGTCCGAAGCCGCCTCCTCCTCAACCTCCTCCGGAAAGTCGGTTGAGGCCTCCAGAAGGGCCAGCACGTCCTTCAGGCGATTTGAAGCCTGGCGCACAAAGCCGGAAACGCCACCCTCCAGCTGTCGAAGGGAAGCCCGCGCCGCAGCCTCGCTGTTCGCACCGATCAGCTGCATCACCGCCTCGGCCCGGGCCAGGTCGATGCGCCCGTTCATGAATGCCCGCCGGGTGAATTCCCCGGGCTTCGCCATTCGTGCACCCAATTCCAGCGAACGCCCCAACACCGCGTTCGCGCTGGCACTGCCGCCGTGGCAGTGAATCTCCGCCACGTCCTGGCGGGTATAGGTAGATGGCGCACGCATCAGCACCGCCATTACTTCGTCCAGCGCCTCCCCGCTTGCGTCCACCACGTGGCCGTACATCAGGCGATGGGATTCAAAATATTCCCGCTGTACAGCGGGAATAAACATTTTTTTAAGTATGGATTCAGCATCGCCACCGCTTATGCGCACGATGGCGATCCCTCCCACGCCGCCCGCCGTGGCGATGGCGGCAATGGTATCCTCTTTGTAGTTATTCATAGCGTCAATTCGTCGCCCCGGTGCGCACCGGCAGCACCAGGTGCAGGTAGTCCTGGTCGCCCAGGGGCGTGATGATGCAGGGGCTGATGGCATTGTTCAGGTTGATCTCGATCTGCTCGGAATCGATGAACCGAACCACGTCGATCAGGTACTTGACGTTAAAGGCGATGTTCAGGTTTGCGCCCTCCTGCTGTATCTCCAGCTTCTCATACACGTCGCCGATCTGGGAATGGGCCTCGATGGCCATCTCCCCGTCTGCAATCTTCAGCACCAGCAGGTTGTTGTTGCCTTCCCGGGCTATCAGCGCGGCGCGATCGATGCCCCGGCGGAAGGGCTCCAGCTCCACCACCACCCGGGTGGCAAAGCGGTTGGGCAGGATCTGGCGATACTGTACGTATTCGCCCTTCACCAAAATCACGAAAATCTCCGTCTTTTCCAGCTTGATGTGCAGCTTGTTGCCGCCGAAGGACAGCGTGGCGAAGGCTTCAGGACTGTCCGACAGCAACTTGCCAATGTCGCCCACAGCGCGGCCAGGTATGATGGCCGACAGCTTCTCCAACACGTCGCCGCACTTCTCCCGCTTCAGCGCCAAACGGAAGCCGTCCAGCGCCACCATGATCACGTCGCCATCGGCGATTTCCAACAGGCAGCCGGTCAGAACCTCGCGCACATCCTCCTGGGCGATGGCAAACTCCGTCTTTTGGATCATGTCCTTCAGCATGTCCTGGGGCAGCGATATCTCCTTTTCGCCGCAGACGGCCGGCAGGGCGGGATAGAGGTCGGCGTCCTGTCCGGAAATGTTGGTGCGGTTGCCCGCGCTCCTTATGGTGAACACAAAGCGATCGTTCATCGAAATCTCGACGTCGTCCTCGGGAAGGCGGCGCACGATCTCATTGAACAGCTTACCCGGCACCACGCCGCGCCCGGGCTCAGTGACATAGGCTTCCATTCGGGTGACGATGGTGATGCGCTCGTCCGAGCAGGTCAGTATCACCTCGTTCATGTCAGTCTGCACCAGTATGCCCTCCAGTATTTTGTTGGTGGTGCGTCCAGGCAGTGCTTTGGTTGCAATTTGCAGCGCTTCAGTCAGTGTAGTTGCTGAACAGGTGAATTTCATAGTGTTTGTTCCTCCATGCGATGTCCTTTTCATCCGGTATAATGCCGGGGAAGCTGCAAAGATATCTGTTATTATATAAATATATATACAGTCGTAGAAGTAGGGCGGTGTATAATGTGGAAATTCTGCCATATTCCCGTCACAATGGGCTTTTTCCATCCACAAGGGATGTGGACGGCGTGTGGAAAAGGAAGAATTTGTCCACAGGTTCGGTCATCGGCCCTCGATCAAGCCCATGATCTCCTCGACCTTTTTTCTGAAGGAGAAATCGGCGTTCATGGAAGCGGTGATCTTGTCGCAGCCGTGCATGACGGTGGTGTGGTCCCGTCCACCGAAGGCCTTGCCGATGCTGGTGGTGGATAGCGGGGTCATTCTGCGGCATATGTACATGGCCACTTGCCGGGGCAGCGCAATCTGCTGGCTGCGGTTCTTGCCGGTGATGTCCTCGGGGGTGGTGTCGTACTGGCGGGCGACCATCTCGATGATCAGCTCCGGCGTCACGGTGCGGGGGGACTGGGAACCGATGCGTCCTGACAGCGTTGCACGCGCCATGTCCAGCGTGATGGGCGTCTGCATCAGTTCGGCATGGGCGTTCAGGCTGTTAAGGCAGCCCTCCAGCTCCCGGATGTTGGAATTGACGTTTTGGGCGATGTATTCCACCACGTCGTAGGGCACGTCGATGGACATGTCGTTGGCTTTCTGCATCAGTATGGCCACGCGGGTCTCGTAGTCGGGTTTTTGGATATCCACGATCAGGCCCCACTCAAAGCGGGAGCGCAGGCGCTCCTCGATCTCGGGCAGCTCCTTGGGCGGGCGGTCCGAGACAATGATGATCTGCTTCTTGTTATCGTGCAGGCTGTTGAAGGTGTGGAAGAACTCTTCCTGGGTCGCCTTCGTGCGGGACAGGAACTGTATGTCATCCACCATCAGCACGTCCACGTTCCTGAGCCGGTTGCGCAGCTCGGAGGTGCGCTTTCTGGCGATGCCCTCGATCAGCTCGTTGGTCATCGTCTCGCTGGTCATCAGCAGCACGTTCAGGTGGTTGTTCCGGTTGGAGATGTAGTTTCCGATGGCGTTCATCAGGTGGGTCTTCCCAAGGCCGACGCCGCCGTAGATGAACAGGGGGTTGTAAACCTCGCCCGGGGTCTGGGCCACGGCGAGCGACGCGGCATAGGCGAAGTTGTTGGATGAACCGATGATGAAGTTTTCGAAGGTGTACAGCGGATTGAGCGTATTTTGACGAATTTGGCTCACGATCCGGGCGATTTCGGCCTCAGTGTAATATTCCAGCTCATAGCGACGGCCAAATACCAGGGGCACGGTGCTGTAGATCATCGTGGCGAACCGGCTCTGCACGTGGCGAATATTGAAGGCGGTGTCGCCGCTGATGTACAGCGTGTCCGACGCGATGGCGTACAGCTTCAGGGGCCTTATAAAAGTCTCAAAGAAGGGGCGCTGGCCCGACTTGGTCAGCGTCTCCTCCATCATTTGGATGACCTTTTCCCATTTCGCCTTGTCTTCAGGCGTGTAATTCATGGCGTATTCTTCCTCCGTCCGCGGTGTGGATAACACAGGCGGATTATTGCACAGCTTGTGGATAACATACCGGGACCATTGTAGCATCACGGCTTTGAAAAGTCTATAGAAGGCCACAGAAAGCGCGTTTTTTTCGCGGGTTTTGTCAAAAACAAGTATCCACAGAATCTTTTTTGGAATGTGGACAATCTAAATGTATGCAAGCATGCGAGCGGATTTTTCGTCATACCAAGGCGAAGGCCCGCAGGCTTGCTGGCGGCAAGTCAAGGGACTTCAACGCCGGTGTGGCGGAAAAGTCGCCGCAGGATTGTATAGGTTTAGGTTGAGATTAGTATAAAAGCGCCGAAGCGCTTTTATTTGGCATATTTGTATATCTGATCCAGTACGTTGTCGATGCCGTTTGCGGTGGGCTCGGTGGCCATGGCCTCGTACAGTGCCCCCCGGTCGTGATAGAGCTTTTCAATGCCCTTGACCAGGGTCTCGGGGGTCATTTCCTCCTGCTGGAGCACGTAGCTGAACCCCTGGGCCCGGAAGGATTCGGCGTTGAGCAGCTGGTCGCCCCGGCTGGCGCCCTTGGGATAGGGAATCAGCAGTGCCGGCTTGCGCACGGCAAGTATCTCGCACAGGGAATTACTGCCCGCCCGGGAAACCAGTATGTCGGCGCAAGCGTAGGCATCGGCCATCTCCTGGTCCTCGTTCAGATATTCCACCTGGGTGTAGTTGTCCGTTCCCTCCAGCACCGGGGACAGGTTGCCTTTGCCGCACAGGTGAAGCACCTGGAAGCTCTCGGTCAGCTTCGGCAGGCACTCCCAAACCACCTGGTTGATGGCCTGCGCCCCGCTGGAGCCGCCCATCACCATCAGGACCGGCCGGCTGTGGTTCAGGCCATAACGCCGGATACCGCCCTCCTTGCTGCCCTGCAGGATCTCGGGACGAATGGGTGAGCCGGTGTGCACACCCTTGCCCTTGGCATACTTCACGGCCTCGGGAAAAGTGCAGCACTGGGCCTTTGTAAAGGGCAGGCAAAGCTTGTTGGCCAGCCCGGGGGTCATGTCCGATTCATGGCTGACCACGGGTACGCCGTTCAGCGTTGCCCCGTATACCACCGGTACCGATACAAAACCGCCCTTGGAGAACACCACGTTCGGTTTGATCTTGTGGATGATGCCGGTTGCCTGGCGCACGCCCCTGATCACGCGGAAGGGGTCGGAAAAGTTTTTGATGTCAAAATAGCGGCGCAGCTTGCCCACCGATACGGTGTGGAAGGTGACATCCTCTACCTGGCTGATCAGCGTTTCCTCCGCGCTGTTGGCCGCGCCGATATAGTGGATCTCCCATCCATCGGCCTTCAGGCGGGGAATCAGCGCCAGGTTCGGCGTGACATGGCCGGCGGTTCCGCCGCCGGTGAGAACGATTTTCTTCAATACCCGTTCCCCCTTATTGGAGATGCATAATTATAAGAGGAAACCCTCGCTAATATGCATTATAGCGGCCTCAGATGTAATCACCTTTACCTCGCTGTTAAAAAACGGGGTAAAGGAGGACAGGGAACGTTTTCCCGGATCAAAACTTTTTTCTGCCCGCCCCCTTTTGTTTTGCGGTGAAATAAGATACAATAAAAGAAACGATGAATTCCTGCCCGGAGGTTTTTTCGATGAGTTATCAGGCATTGTACCGTGCGTGGCGCCCGGAGACCTTCTCCGAAATCTGCGGCCAGGACGCCATCATCCGCACGCTGAAGCGCCAGGTGATGACGGGGCATATCGCCCACGCCTATCTGTTTTGCGGTACCCGCGGCACGGGCAAGACCACGGCGGCAAAGGTGCTGTCCAGGGCCATCAACTGCCTGAACCCCCGGGATGGAGATCCCTGCGGCGAGTGTGAGATATGCCAGGCGCTGAAGCAGGAGCGCAGTATGGACGTGCTGGAGATCGACGCCGCCAGCAATAACGGCGTGGACGAGATCCGCGACCTGCGGGAGAAGATCAAGTATCCCCCGGCGCTGACCCGCTACAAGGTGTATATCATCGACGAGGTGCACATGCTCTCGACCGGGGCCTTCAATGCCCTGCTCAAGACGCTGGAGGAGCCGCCGGCGCATGCCGTGTTCATACTGGCCACCACCGAGCCCCAGCGTCTGCCGGCCACGATACTTTCCCGCTGCCAGCGTTTTGACTTCCACAGAATTTCCATAGACGTGATCATCGACCGGCTGAATGTGGTGCTGGCGGGCATCGGCAGGAGCGCCTCTCAGGAGGCTCTTACTGAAATCGCCCGTGCTGCCGAGGGCGCGATGCGCGATGCCCTGAGCCTGCTGGACGTGTGTCTGTCCTATACCGACGGCGAGATTTCCGGCCAGTTGGCCCGCGACGTGCTGGGCACAGCGGGCCGGTCGGCGATGTTTGAATTCGTGGACGCGCTGATCGACGGGAACGCGGGCTCGGCTCTCACGCAAATCGACCATGTGATGCGCCAGGGCAGCGACCCCCAGGTTTTCATAAGGGATACCATCGCCCACCTGAGGGGCGTCATGCTGGCCGGGGCGGTGAAGGAAGACCTGGCAGGGCTGCTGGAGATCACCCCTGAGGATGCGGAGCGCTTCATGGATCAGTCCCATCGCATGAACGGCGACGCCCTGGATCGGATGCTGGGACTGTTCATGCGGGCGGAGCCGGATACCAAGTGGGCTTCCCGTCCCCGCACGATACTGGAGTTGGCCGCCGTGCGGGCCTGCCACCCCGAAAAGGAGGCGGACGCCACGGTTTGGGAGCGGCTGGACCGGGTGGAGAAGCTGGTGGAACAGGGCGCGGTGGTCGTTCCGGGATCCCGGGCCAGGGTCGCCGCGCCGAAAACAGAGGAGAAGAAGGCCGAAGTCAGAGCGCCCGCGCCAAAGCCCACGCCTGCCGAGGCGCCACCCCAGGCGTATTTGGACGCCGTCGCGCAATTGCAGGCGGAGAACCCCTCCATTCGCAAGCCGTTGGACGCCATGCGCTTCATACGCTTTGACGGCAATCAGGTGGTGGTGGAGTTCGCGAAGAAAAATATGATGGACAAGATGCTGCTGGAGCGCAAGCGGGGCATGATCCAGGAGGCGTTGGCCAACGCCTTCGGCCAGGAGGTGGGCATCGCCATGAACATCGAGGGCAGCGCCACGATGGAAAAGAAGGTTTCCGACACGGCCAGGGATGTCATCAACCAGGCCTATGATGTTTTCGGACGGGAGAAGACCAGCATTGAAGATTGACGGTTTGAAGGATCGCGCGGGCAAGCCCCTGTACGAGGGGCACCGGAACCGGTTGCGGACCCGGCTGGAGCGGGAGGGCTGGAACGCCCTGAAGCCCTATGAGATGGTGGAGGTCGTGCTCTGCCACGCGATGCCCCGCCAGGACCTGTCGGCGGTCTCCCGGCTGCTGGTGGACCGGTTCGGCTCGGTGGGCGGGGTGTTCCGCGCCTCCCGGGAGGCGCTGCTGGCCGTTCCCGGCGTCACCCCTGGCATTGCGGAGTGGATCGTGCTGACCGGCGGGCTGGTGTCGGCCTATCGCCAGCTGCACAACGTCAGCGACATTCGCCTGGACTGCTACCAACGGGTTATGGCCTTTTTGAAGCCCCTGCTGCCCGAAAAGCGCGAACCGGGCCTGTGGGTGATCTATTCCGACTTCAATTTCAACCTGATCACCATAACGGACCTTCAGGAATCCGGGGTCTGGTGGGAGGCGGAGAACGCCCGCAGGATGGTGATGGACGCCATCGGCCACGATGCGCGCTTCGTCTACATGGTGCTCTGGAAGGACAGGCCGGAGCAGGGCATGGACGACGTGGAGACCGCCCGTCTGGATGCCATAGCGGCGGTGCTGTGCGCCGCCGAATTGGACCTGGTGGACTGCCTGCTGGCAAACAACGAGTCGGTCTACAGCATGAGGGTCCACGGTCACATGAACAAGTTCAGCGCCACCGCGGCCGGGGGCAGCCTGCGGGAGACCTATGTGGGGAAATAGCGGGCAAAAGAAGATCCTTTGCTTCGCTCAGGACGACACACTTGTGCTTGTCATCCTGAGCGAAGCGAAGGATCTTTTTTCATTTCTCCAGTTTCAGTCGTTCCAGCACCTCGTCTGCCCGAATGGTTTCAAACCGTCGAACACAGCGCCCGTCCAGGCGCTCGTCAAACAGGCAGATGGGTCGCCAGTCGCAGTATTTGCAGGCGTTTTGTTGGCGCAAGGTCGCCGGAGCCACCTGCGCCAGTCCTGCGCGTATGGCGTCCAGGTGCTCCCCGGCCCTGTCGAGGGTCTTCTTCATCAGCGCTTCAAAGCCGTGGGCGTCGGTGGCCAGCGTGCCCTTGCGCAGCCCGCCGCCGGCGTTCACCTTCACGTTCAGCACCTGGGTAAAGTTGGGCGACTGGGCTTCCAGAAGCGCCATGTCGTCCGGGGCAAGCCCGTTCAGTCGAAAGCTTTCCCGGCGGGCATTCGCCACCTCGTCGGGGTCGGTGCTCTGCATGGCCAGTATGCCCTCGTCCAGGCTGAAGTAATACACCCCGGCGCTCTTCTCACGACGCTTTCGGGTGGCCGCGGCCAGGTATACCGGCAATTGAAGGCTCAGCCCGTGCCAGGCCTCGTCCAGGGCCAGCGGCTTGCCGCCGCGCTTGTAGTCGATCACCCGCAGGTAGCCACCCTCGGCCCACTCGTCAATGCGGTCGATCCGTCCCTCAAGCGTGCATTCCCCGCTCACCGCGTTCACGGTCAGCCGGGCCATGCCGTCCTCAACGCCGAAATCCGTCTCCAGCGCGGCGGGGGCAAAGCGGCTGCCCCGCATGTGCCCGGCCAGCACGGCGGCGCAGGTCCGGGCAGTGGCCTTCAGGCGCCTGCGCTCGGCCAGCGCCACGGCGCTGTCGCCCAGGGGGCCGTCGCTGGCCATGGCGTCCAACAGCCGGTCGGCAATGCCGTCCATGCGCCGTCCGGCCTCGCCGTCTTCCAGCCGGTCCAGATCCTCCATGCTGGCCAGCAGGAATTCGTGTACGGCGCTGTGGAAGAAGGTACCTTCGTCCCGCACGTTCAGTTGAAAGGGTTCAATGCGCTCCGGGTGCAGGCCGTAGCGGGTGAAGTAAGCGAAGGGACACCTCGCGTAGAGCTCCAGCCGGGATATGCTTTGGCGGCGCAGGGCCCCGTACAGCGCGCTGGCCGTGTCGGGATTCAGCGCGTCAGCGCTCTCGCCGTGGCGCAGCGCCAGGCCGATCTGCTGAAGGGAGCGCCGCGCGCCGGGATTGTCCAAACCGTCCGCGATCTGCCTAAGCCCCGCCAGGGCCGCGGTATCCCAGGGTTGGGCGGGTTCGCCTTCGCCCATCCCGGAAAGGGACCTGGCCGCGTGGGCCATGGCCGCCATCGGCGCGCCGCGCAGCATCCATTGCACGCCTTCGTCCTCAGACAAGCCGCCGCGCACCGACAGCGCCGGGAAAATGCCCTTCAGCAGCGCCAGCAGCGCGCCGGGATGCTGGGCGCTGCCGTCCAGCCCACTAAGGGGCGCGCAGACGCACAGGTATTCGCCGGTCGCTTCCATCGCGGCCTTCAGGTAGAAGCGGCGCATCCGCGACAGCTCCATGCCGTCCGAGCCCAGCCAAGCCCGGGCCAGGCGGGAAAAGGCCTGGGTTTGGGCGGGATTCAGCAGCCCGTCGGTGTCTACGATGGCCCGGTCGGTCTCACCCAGGATCAGCAGTGCTTTGGCCCGCTGGGCGGTGATGCGGTCGGTGGTCTGGGCGTAAACGGCGTCGCCGGACTGGGGGAGGGGTTTGATAATGGCGGCGTCCAGCGATTCCGTCAGGGTCTGCCGCAGTTCAGAGACGGGCAGCGGTTCCCCGCCCATCAGCTCGGCCATCTGGTCCAGCGCCCCGACGATGCGGTTCCAAACCTGGCCCTCCTCGCCGGCCTGCTCCCGAAAACCGCTCTCTGAAAGGGCGTTCAGGCGCTCCCGCAGCCTGTCCGCCGCGCCGATGTCCTCCATGAAGCCGTACACCGCCGCCAGCTGTTCCTTCAACGTTTTGGAACGCTTCAATCGCCGCTTCAGAGCGTCGATGGGTGTGGCGAAGCGCGCCCGCAAGGGCTCCAGCGCCTCCCGCTCGGCCTCGGTGCCCCGGCGCAATGGGCGCGACAGTGCCCAGGGCTTCAGGGCGTATTTTTCAATGTGGTTGGCAAGCCGGTTGGCTTCATCCGCTTCCAGGGGCATGTAGCCGGCGCGCAGCAGCGCCAGCGCGTCCTCGGTTCGGGGCGAATCCTCCGCCAGTCGCAGCGCGTCCACGAGGCTCTCCGCCAAGGAATGGCGGGAGGCCGCGCGGCTGGCGGACAGGAACAGCGGCACGTCGTAGGCCCGGAAGGCCTCCTTCAGGGGCTGTCGATAGCCGTCGATGTCCCGGCAGAGGATCAGCATGTCGTTCCAGCGCCAGCCGTTTTTCATGGCCAGCCTGCGGCACAGCGCCGCGGCAAAGCGGCACTCCTCCGTCGGGTCCCGCAGCGTGACGGCCTGCACCCGGGAGGGCTTTTTGCCACCGGGGGCGGGGAATACGGGGAACGCGAACAGCTCCGCTGACAGCAATGCCAGTTCCGCCGCCTGGCTGCCGCCGTCTACCACCAGCCGGTACTCGTCGGAAGCGCCGGATTCCTCCACCATCACCCGTTCGGGCCAGACGTTCGCCCGCCGCGCGGCGACGATCATGCGCTCCAGGCAGCCCTTGAGGGGCAGGCAGGCGTCAAAATCCCGGGCGCCCTCGTCGTTGGCCAGGGGCAGGAACACATGGGTGTCTTCGCAGGCCGCGCCCACAGCGCCGATCAACCGGTGCAGCGTGGGCGGGGTCAGGTCGAAGCCGTAGAACAGCACGCAAGCGTCCTTCAGGAACGGCGCCGCCGCGGCGCGCTCCACGGCTTCCGCGAATTCCGATTCGCCGTCCTGGAAGCGCCCCTCCAGCAGGTCCTCGTAGGCCTCGAGGATCACGCCCAGGTCGTCCAGCTTCATCCGCAGCAGGCCCTCGGCCTGTTCGGCGCAGGCGAACAGCCTCTCGGGACTCAGCCCCGCCTGGCGGATCAGCTCCAGCTGGCGGGCGCAGCGCTCGGCAAAGCCCCGTCGGCCCGCCGCGCCGTGGTACAGCTTTAACCGCTCGTTCACGCTGTGCACGGCGGCGCGCACCAGCATGACCCGGCCCCGCTCGTCCACCCGCGCGCCCTCGGGCTGTCCGGCGGCTTCAAAGATGCGTCCGCACAGCCGTTCCGGGCTCAGCACCTGCAGCCGAAAGGAGCCCTTCAGCGCCAGCGCCGAGAGCAGCGTGCGCTCGGTTTGCAGCGTCAATTGCTTGGGCACCACTACGATGTGGTCCTTGTCGCCTTCGGCCATGCTCCGGCGCAGCACATCGATCATGGCCGGTTCCATCAGCCGGCTGCGGCCTGTGTAGATGCGCATGGCGATTCCTCCCTTTGAATCCGTATCGCTCCCAACCATTATACCATATATACAGTGGCATCCCTTCGTAAAAATGTGATAAACTTGTAATATATATTTCCTGCTTTTTGGTGTATAATGTTCCCACCAGCCACATTCCGGAAAACCAGGGCAAATCAGGCAATAAGATATTTGATGCGCCTTGTCGCCGGAGCCGGCAAAATAATAAGGAGGGGAAATCCATGAAGAGGATTCTCGCAGTTCTTATTGCGGTGATGCTGCTCGTCGCAGCCATACCCGCCACTTCCATGGCTGAGATTGTCAGCAATGGCGACAACAAGGTGTATCACGCTTCCACCAACGGCGGTACCCTGCAGGTGCACAGGGAGGCGTCTCTCAATGCCGCCGTCGTCACCCGCGTGCCCAACGGCACGGCCCTGCAGCAGACCAGCAGCAAGACCGTTAAAAAGGACGGCCACGTCTGGATGAAGATCAAGACCCCCAGCGGCACCAGCGGCTGGGTTTCCAAGAAGTGGGTCAAGGAAAATGCCCACGCTGACGTCAATACCCAAAAGGACGGCCTGAACGTGCGTACCAAGCGCAGCTCCAGCAGCAAGAAAACGATCATCTACAGCATTCCCCATGGCACCAAGGGCGTTACCGTTTACAAGGTCAACGGCAACTGGGCCTATGTGAATTACAAGGGTGATTCCCGCAAGGGCTGGGCTTCCCTGGGCTATCTGCGGTGGGCGCTTTGGTAAGGCACTGTTCAGAAATGATTTGAACATTCTGCTTGTCTAAACATCCATATGCTGCGTTGTCGTCGGTCAACGATGCCCCGCATCGCCTCCCTCCTCCGCCTTGCCTATGAAGATTTATCCTGCGCATCATTGTTCAACTCATTTCTTCACAGCGCCTGATAAACCACAATCAGCGGACGCGAAAGCGTCCGTTTTTTATTGTGTTCAACGGGAGCGGTATGGTATAATTGCTACGGGGTGATACCGTGCGCAACTACATTCTGTTGGGCGATTCCGACAACGCCTGGCACAACCTGGCGATGGAGGCATTGTTGTTTGAAACGCTGGGGAAGAGCGACCGCGTGCTGTACCTGTGGCAGAACCGGAATACCGTGGTCATCGGGCGGCATCAGAACGCCTGGAAGGAGTGCCGGGTAAAGCTGCTGGAGGACGAGGGTGGCCGCCTGGCCCGGCGCAGCAGCGGCGGCGGCGCGGTGTTTCACGACATGGGCAACCTGAACTTCAGCTTTGTGCTGCCCCGGGGAGCCTACGATGTGATCCGCCAGCTGGAGGTCGTGCGCCGGGGAGTGGCCCGCTTCAGCATAAATGCGCAGTTCACCGGCCGGAACGACCTGGTGATCGGGGGCAGCGGGGCGAAGTTCTCCGGCAACGCGTTTCGCTTTTCCGGGAATGCCGCCCTGCACCACGGCACCATCATGGTGAACGTTGACATGGACCGGCTGGGGCGCTACCTGGCCCCGGACGGCGGCAAGCTGAAGGCGAAGGGCATCGACAGCGTGCGCGCCCGGGTGGCGAACCTGGCCGGGCTCAATCCGGACATCACGATCCCGGCGCTGACCGGCGCGCTCATGGATGCGTTTGACGACGAATACGGCACGACCGAGGGGTTGACGATGGCCGCGCTGGACGCCGACCGGCTGGCGGCGCTGGAGGGGCAATACGCCTCCTGGGATTTCCGGCTGGGCAAGGCCCTGCCCTTCGATGCCACGTTGCAGCACCGCTTCGACTGGGGCGGCGTGACGCTGGAGCTGAGCCTGAAGGGCGGCGCGGTGGCCTCGGCCCGGGTGTACTCCGATGCCATGGACGAGGCCATGATTGCCCGACTCGCCCCGGCGTTGACCGCCGCGCGCTATGAAAACCGGGCCCTGGGGGCGGCCCTGCGCGCTCTGGGCCATCCCCAGGCCGATGAACTGGCCGAATGGCTTGAAAATACTGATTTAGGAGGTCATTGACTGTGAAGAAAGCATTGTTTATCGGCGGCACCGGTACCATCAGCGCCGCCATCGTCCGCAGGCTGGTCAACGAACTGGGATGGCAGGTCTGGCTGCTGAACCGGGGCAACCGGCCCGACGCCGTGCCCGAGGGGGCCCATTCCATCGTCGCTGACATTAACGACGAGACCGCCGTGTTGAACAAGCTGGGCGACATGACCTTTGACTGCGTCTGCGAATTCATCGGCTTCACCCCTGACCAGGTGCAGCGGGACTATCGCCTGTTCAAGGGTCGCACCCGCCAGTATATCTATACCAGCTCCGCCTCGGCCTACCACAAGCCGGCGGCCAGCTACATCATCACCGAGGGCACGACCCTGGCCAACCCCCACTGGGAATATTCCCGGAACAAGATCGCCTGCGAGGATTTCCTGATGAAGGTCTATCGCGAGGAGGGCTTCCCGGTGACCATCGTGCGCCCCAGCCATACCTACGACGAGCGCAGCGTGCCCCTGGGCGTGCACGGTAAAAAAGGCTCCTGGCAGGTGATCAAGCGCATGCTGGAGGGCAAGCCGGTGATTATACAGGGCGACGGCACCTCGCTGTGGACCATGACCTTCAACAGTGATTTCGCCATCGGCTACACCGGCCTTATGGGCAACCGCCACGCCATCGGCGAGGCCTTCCAGATCACCGGTGACGAGACCCTGACCTGGAACCAGATCTACGCCACCATCGCCGACGCCCTGGGCGTAGAACTGAAGGCCTACCATGTGGCCAGCGATTTCCTGGCTGCCGTGGGCGACAAATACGGCTATGATTTCGAGGGAAGCCTCATCGGCGACAAATCGGTTTCTGTGGTGTTCGACAACCGCAAGCTGAAGCGGGCCGTGCCCGACATGCGCACCGAGGTGCGCTTTGACCAGGGTGTGCGCATCGCGCTGGATTATGTGCTGTCCCACCCCGAGCGCCAGATTCCCGACCCGGAATTCGACGCCTGGTGCGATCGGGTGATCGAGGCGCAGGAGAGGGCAAAATTCTGATTTCATTTCAATTTCAACTTCAATTCATGTTTAATTCACACTCCGGGTTTATGCTGTATTTTGGATTTGTATGGTTCACAAATTGCAATACCAAAGGGCGGCATGGCCCGGAGATGTTTTATGAAGATAGGATTGGACATCGGTTCGACGACGATCAAGGCCGTGGTGCTCGACGACGCGGGGGAAATTGTATTTCGCCGCTATGAGCGCCACCGCGCCCAGATCGCCATGCTCTGCGAGGTGCTGTTGCACGCCATCATGGGCAGGTTTCCCGGCGGGCGCTTTCAACTGGGCATTTCCGGCTCGGCGGGAATGGGTCTGGCGGAGGAGCTGGACATCGATTTCCTGCAGGAGGTGTACGCCACCCGCGTGGCCCTTCGTCAGATGGCGCCCAATGCCGACGTGGCCGTGGAGCTGGGCGGCGAGGACGCGAAGATACTGTTTTTGACAGGGGCTGGCGGGCTTGAGGTGCGCATGAACGGCACCTGTGCCGGCGGCACCGGCGCGTTCATCGACCAGATGGCCACATTGATGGACGTGCCCGTGGAGCAGCTGGAGACGCTGTCACGCGACCACGAGCGCAGCTACGCCATCGCCAGCCGCTGCGGTGTGTTCGCCAAGTCGGACATCCAGCCCCTGCTGAACCAGGGGGCCCGCAAGGAGGACATCGCCCGCAGTATCTTCGAGGCTGTGGCGGGGCAGACCATAGCCGGTTTGGCCCAGGGCCGGGAGATCACCGGGAACGTGGTGTATCTGGGCGGCCCGCTGACCTTCTTTTCCGAGCTGAGGGATTGCTTCGACAAGGCCCTGGGCATCCGGGGCATCCACCCGGCGGACGCGCTGTATTCGGTGGCCATGGGCGCGGCCATGCAGGCCGGGCGCGAGGTGGACCTGGAGTCGGTGATCGCCCGCGTGCGCGCCCGCTCGAAGGAGGCCCGCTACGCTGCCTGCCCGCCGCTGTTCGAAAGCCAGGCTGAGTACGACGCCTTCCGGGCGCGCCACGCCCGGGCGCGGGTGGACACCGTGTCCCGCCCCGGCTACAATGGCAGGGTATATATCGGCATCGACTCCGGCTCCACCACCATCAAGGCGGTGGCCGTGGACGAGGACTTCAACCTGCTCAAGACCGCCTACATGTCCAACAAGGGCAACCCCCTGCCCGCCGTGCAGGAGTTTCTGCGCCAATTCTACGCCGAATACCCTGACGCCACCGTGGCCGGGGCCGGCTCTACCGGCTACGGCGAGGACCTGGTAAAAACCGCCTTCCGACTGGATTGCGGCGTGGTGGAGACCATGGCCCATCTGATCGCCGCCCGAAAGCTGCAGCCGGGGGTGGATTTCATCATCGACATCGGTGGTCAGGACATCAAGTGCTTCAAGATCAAGGACGACGCCATCGACGACATCTTCCTCAATGAGGCCTGCTCGTCGGGCTGCGGCTCGTTCATACAGACCTTCGCCCAGGCGGCGGGAGGCCTGCCCGTGGATGAGTTCGCCCGCCGGGGTCTGCTGGCGAAGCATCCGGTGGACCTGGGCTCCCGCTGCACCGTGTTCATGAATTCCTCGGTGAAGCAGGCCCAGAAGGACGGCGCGACCCTGGAGGACATCTCCGCCGGGCTGTCCATATCCATCGTGAAAAATGCCCTGTACAAGGTCATCCGTACCGCCGACGCCTCCCAATTGGGCGAGCGCATCGTGGTCCAGGGCGGCACCTTCCTGAACGACGCCGTGCTCCGGGCCTTTGAGCGTGAGATCGGCCGCGACGTAGTGCGGCCCAACATCGCCGGTCTGATGGGGGCCTACGGCGTGGCGCTGTGGAGCGCCACCCACACCTCCGGCGAAAGCAGCGACATACTCACCGCCGCGGAGCTGGAGCACTTCAGCCAGAAGACCACCAACACCCGCTGCCAGGGTTGCCAGAACCACTGCATGCTGACCATCATTCGCTTTGACGGCGAGGACGGCGGCGCGTCCCGGCGCTTCATCTCCGGCAACCGCTGTGAGAAGATGACCGGCGGCGGCAAAAAGCCCATGCCCAACCTGTATGAGGAGAAGCGGAAGATGTTGCGGGCCTACCCGTCCGGCGAGCGCAAGCGGGGGCGCATCGGTATCCCCATGGGGCTGAACATGTACGAGCTGTTCCCCTTTTGGCACGCGCTGTTCACGAAACTGGGCTTCCAGGTGATCCAGTCGCCCGAATCCGACCATGCGCTGTACGCCTCGGGCCAGCGCACCATCCCCTCGGACACCGCCTGCTATCCTGCCAAGCTGCTGCACGGCCACGTGGAGTGGCTGCTGCGGCAGAATGTGGACGCCATATTCTACCCCTGCATGAGCTACAACCTGGACGAGCACCGGGGGGACAACCACTACAACTGCCCGGTGGTGGCCTACTACCCCGAGGTGCTGCGGCTGAACGTGCCGGGGCTGAAGCAGACGAAGTTCATCAGCGACTACCTGGGCATCCACCGTCCGAAGGATTTCGGGAAGAAGTTTCCGGCCATACTGGAAAAATACTTCCCCGGCATCCCTGCCCGGGAGGTGAAGGCCGCGGTGCGCGGGGCCTATGAAGCCTATGAAGCGTACATGGCCCGGGTCCGCGCCAGGGGCGCGGAGATGCTGGCGGACGCCAGGTCGAAGGGCCTGCCGGTGGTGGTGCTCTGCGGCCGGCCCTACCACATCGACCCGGAGATCAGCCACGGCATCGACCAGCAGATCGCCCAGCTGGGCGCGGTGGTGGTCACTGAGGATTCGGTGAACCTGAACGAACAGAAGTTCAGCGTGCACGTATTGAACCAGTGGACCTACCATTCCCGGCTGTATTCGGCGGCGAAGTACGTGGCCGGGTGCGGCGACCCCAACATCAACCTGGTGCAGCTGGTATCCTTCGGTTGCGGCGTGGACGCCATCACCACCGACGAGGTGCGCAGCATCCTCCAATCCGGCGGTCGGCTATACACCCAGCTGAAGATCGATGAAATCTCCAACCCCGGCGCGGTGCGCATCCGCCTGCGCAGCCTGTTTGCGGCGCTGGAGCAGTAGCGGCGGCAACCGGCCGTCACAATTTCCCAAACCCTAAACGAAAGAGCAAAACCAATGCAAGACCGTATCGAATTTACCCGGGAGATGAAGCGGGATTACACCATCCTGATCCCAAACATGCTGCCGGTGCACCTCCAGCTGGTGCGCGACGTGTTCCAGCTGCACGGCTACCGCATGGAGCTGTTGCAGAATGAAGGCCCCTCCGTGGTGGAGACGGGATTGAAATACGTGCACAACGATACCTGCTACCCGGCGCTGCTGTGTATCGGCCAGTTCATCGACGCGCTGCAGAGCGGCAAATACGACGTGCATAAGACCGCTCTGATCATCACCCAGACCGGCGGCGGCTGTCGCGCCTCGAACTACATCTTCCTGCTGCGCAAGGCACTGGTAAAGGCGGGGCTGGGCTTTGTGCCCGTCATTTCACTGAACCCGGTGGGTTTGGAGAAGAACAGCGGCTTCAAGCTGACGCTGACGGTGCTGCTTCAGTCCATGATGATGATCCTTTATGCCGACGTGCTGATGTGTTTGAAGAACCAACTGGAGCCCTACGAGAACGAAAAGGGCGCCTGCGCGGCGCTGGTGGACGCCTGGGCCGACCGCCTGACCGATCAGTTCCGGCGCAATCCCCGGGCCGCGGCGCTGCGCTTCAAAAGGAATGTGGCCCAGATCGCGAAGGACTTCGACGCCGTGCCCTACACGCCCGCCGAGAAGATCCAGGTGGGCATCGTGGGCGAGATCTATGTCAAATATTCCCACATGGCCAACAACCACCTGGAGCAGTTCCTGCTGGACCAGGGCTGCCAGGTGAATGTGCCGGGACTGATGGGATTTTTGCTCAACGCCCTGGACCACAGCATAGACGATGTGGACCTGTATGGCGGCAACAAGATCAAACAGTTCGGCTTCAAGCAGGTGATGCGCTACGTGGACCACGTGGAGCAAACCATCTCGAAGGCCATCCGGAATAACAGCCGGTTCAACCCGCCGACCCCCTATAAGACCACCCGGAAGGAGCTGGGCGACGTGCTGAGCGTGGGCTGCAAGATGGGCGAGGGATGGCTGCTGACCGCAGAGATGTGCGAGCTGATCGACAGTGGCGTTCCAAACATCGTGTGCGTACAGCCCTTCGGCTGCCTGCCCAATCACATCGCCGGCAAGGGCACCATCCGCGCCCTGCGGGAAAAGTATCCCAAGGCCAACATCGTCCCCATCGACTACGACCCCGGCGCCACCCGCGTCAACCAGGAAAACCGCCTGAAGCTGATGCTGGCGGTGGCGAGGGAGGAGCATTAAGGAAATACCGCACAATATGGTCGGCACGCCTGACTAAAATTCATCTCGCCATGCCACCACCCAATTATGCGGTATTTCCTATACGGAATGATTATCTGAAAGACCGATGCCCCGTGGGAGAGCGGCGGGCAGATCGAGGATGAAGATGCACAGCACAAACAGAAGGCGAAGCAGGGCTATCGCAGGCAAACGCGCGGTGAAGGGCGGTACGAGGCTGGACATCGTGGACGCATGGTTCGGCTTTTGCCATGAGCGCGTCCCCGGCAAGGGGGAGGACAGCTGGTGCCACGCCTTCAACGAACGGGCGGGGCTGATCGGCGTGTTCGACGGCTGCGGCGGCCTTGGGGCCGCCTGCTACGAAAAAGCGGGCGGGCACACCGGGGCTTATCTCGCCTCGCGGACGAGTGCCGAGGCGACCCTGGAATGGTTTGAGGGCTACTGCGAGGGCGAACCGGGGGACGTGGAACACCTGAAGGAGAGGCTGTCGGCGGCGCTGTCCGCCTGTGCCGAGGCTGTGGGCGCGGGCGCGAGCGGGCTGATGGGCTCGATGGTGCGGCGGCTGCCCACCACGGCGGCCCTGTGGCGCTTTGAAAAGGGCCCCGATGGCCGCCTGGAGGCTCTCTGTGCCTTCGCCGGGGATTCCCGGGCCTATTTGCTGGACGACAGGGGCCTGGCCCAGGTGAGCGTCGACGACATCGCCGGGGAGGACGCCATGAGCAACCTCTGCAACGATGCCGCGATGAGCAACGTGATCTCCGCGGACGGCCGCTTTACCCTGGGCGAGGCGCGGGTGAGACCTGTGGGGCCCTGCGTGCTGCTCTGCGCCACAGACGGCTGCTTCGGCTACCTGAAGAGCCCTATGGAATTTGAACACCTGCTGCTGTCGACCCTGGAGGCGTCGAAGAGCATCGACGCCTGGCAGGAGAAGCTGGAGCGGGTGCTGGATGAGATCGCCGGCGACGACCAGTCCCTCGCGGCGGTCATCATTGGCTACGGCAGCTTTGCCGGGCTGCGCCGGGCCATGAAACCCCGGCTGGAAGCGCTGGAGACCATGGTCGCCGGGTTCGGGGACAGCTACGAGGCGCGGCTGGCCGCATGGGAAAGGGAGAAGGCCGCGTACTACCGGCTGGCCGGGGGCGGCGCGCCGAAGGAGAAATGACGGCGTCCGATTCCCGGCAATAAAAATGCGCATCATTCCTTCGATTGCTTGACTTTGTACCGGCAATTATTTATAATATTAATGATGGTTTAGAGTCCATACTCAACAGATATCTAAAAGGAGGTAAATTCCGTTGAGCATCAAACTTACCGTTGACGGCAATACCGCCGTCAGCCATGTCGCCTATGCATTCAGCGACGTGGCCGCCATTTACCCGATCACCCCTTCCTCCCCCATGGCTGAGGTCGCCGACGAGTGGGCCGCACATGGCCGCCTGAACCTGTTCGGCCAGAAGGTGCGCGTGGCGGAGATGCAGTCTGAGGCGGGCGCAGCCGGCGCTGTGCACGGCTCCCTGGCCGCGGGCGCGATGACCACCACGTTCACCGCTTCCCAGGGCCTGCTGCTGATGATCCCGAACATGTACAAGATCTCCGGCGAGCTGATGCCGAGCGTGTTCCACGTCTCCGCCCGCGCGCTGGCGTATCACGCACTGAACATCTTCGGCGACCACAGCGACGTCATGGCCTGCCGCCAGACCGGCTTCGCGATGCTGGCCTCCAACTCTGTCCAGGAAGCTACCGACATGGCCCTGGTGGCCCATCTGAGCGCCATCGAAGCCTCCGTGCCCTTCCTGCACTTCTTCGACGGCTTCCGCACTTCCCACGAGATCCAGAAGATCGACGCCATCGACCCCAAGGACGGCTATGCCGAGATCAAAAAGCTGGTAAACTGGGACAAGGTGAAGGCCTTCCGCGAGGGCGGCCTGAACCCCGAGCATCCGCATCAGCGTGGCACCGCCCAGAACCCGGACATCTACTTCCAGGGCCGTGAGGCTGCCAACAAGTACTACGACGCTACCCCCGCCATCGTCGAAAAGGTGATGAAGAAGGTCGCGAAGCTGACCGGCCGCAAGTACAACCTGTTCGACTACGTGGGCGCGCCCGACGCCGACCGCGTCATCATCTGCATGGGCTCCGGCTGCGACGCCATCGAGGAGACCGTCAACTACCTGAACAAGAAGCGCCAGAAGGTCGGCCTGATCAAGGTGCACCTGTACAGGCCCTTCTCCATCAAGCATTTCCTGAAGGCGATTCCCGAGACCTGCAAGAAGATCGCGGTGCTGGATCGCACCAAGGAATCCGGCTCCCTGGGCGAGCCCCTGTACCTGGATGTCTGTTCCGCGCTGCTCGAGGCGGGCATGGGCGACATCAAGGTCGTGGGCGGCCGCTACGGCCTGGGCTCCAAGGAGTTCAACCCCACCATGGTCAAGGCTGTGTTTGACAACCTGAAGAAGGCCGAACCGAAGAACCACTTCACCGTGGGCATCGTGGACGACGTGACCAAGACGTCCCTGCCCCTGGGCAAGACGCTGGACGTGGCCCCCAAGGGCACCGTTTCCTGCATGTTCTACGGCCTGGGCTCTGACGGCACCGTCGGCGCCAACAAGAACAGCATCAAGATCATCGGCGACCACACCGACAAGTACGCGCAGGCCTACTTCGCCTATGACTCCAAGAAGTCCGGCGGCATCACCATCAGCCACCTGCGCTTCGGCGACAGCCCGATCCAGTCCACCTACCTGATCGACAGCGCCGACTTCATCGCCTGCCACAACCCGGCCTATGTCACCAAGTACGACATGGTGTCCGCGCTGAAGGACGGCGGCACCTTCCTGCTCAACAGCCCCTGGACGGCCGAGGAGATGGAGAAGGAGCTGCCCGCTTCCATGAAGCAGCTGCTGGCGAAGAAGCACGCCAAGTTCTACACCATCGACGCCATCAAGCTGGCCAAGGAGGTCGGCATGGGCGGCCGCATCAACACCATCATGCAGGCTGCGTTCTTCAAGCTGGCCGACATCATCCCCTATGACAAGGCGGATGAGTACATGAAGGCCTACGCGAAGAAGACCTACGGCAAGAAGGGCGACGAGGTCGTCAAGAAGAACTGGGACGCCATCGACATCGCCATCTCCGGCCTGGTGGAGATCCCCGTGCCCGAAGCCTGGGCCAACGCCACCACCGGCGCCGTGGCCATCCAGGTGACCGACGATCCCTACTTCAAGACCTTCATCGAGCCGATCCTGGCCCAGGACGGCAACAAGCTGCCCGTCAGCCTGATCGATCCCGCAGGCCGCGTGCCCACCGGCACCACCAAGTACGAGAAGCGCGGCATCGCCGTTGCGGTTCCCCAGTGGAACATCGAGAACTGCATCCAGTGCGGCACCTGCGCCATCGTCTGCCCCCACGCCTGCATCCGTCCCTACCTGCTGACCGAGGAAGAGGCCGCCAAGGCGCCCGCCTCCTTTGAGGTTACCGATGCCAAGGGCAAGGCCTTCGAGGGCCTGAAGTACCGCATGCAGGTCTCCGTGCTGGATTGCACCGGCTGCGAGAACTGCACCACGGTTTGCCCCGTCAACAAGGGCGGCAAGAAGGTTGCCCTGGAGATGAAGCCCCTGCACACCCAGGACGCCCAGGAGGCCAACTGGGAGTTCGCCCAGACGCTGCCTGAGTTCAAGGGCAAGCTGAACGTGAAGGCCGTCAAGGACAGCCAGTTCAAGAAGCCCCTGTTCGAGTTCTCCGGCGCCTGCGCGGGCTGCGGCGAGACCCCCTACGTCAAGCTGGTCACCCAGCTGTTCGGCGACAGGATGATCGTTGCCAACGCCACGGGCTGCTCCTCCATCTACGGCGGCTCCGCCCCCACCTGCCCCTACACCAAGAATGAGGAAGGCCACGGTCCCGCCTGGGCCAACAGCCTGTTCGAGGACAACGCCGAGTTCGGCTTCGGCATGAACCTGGGCATCACCCAGCGCCGTGAGAAGCTGGCCGACAACGTCCGCGCGCTGGCCGAGAGCGACTGCGGCGACGAGGTCAAGGCCGCCGCGAAGGATTGGCTGAAGAATATGGACGACGCGGAAGGCTCCAAGGCCGCCGGCGCGAAGCTCATCGAGCAACTCAAGGGCGCCGGATGCTGCGAATGCACCGTCTGCAAGGCCATCCTGGACGACGCCGACCTGCTGACCAAGAAGTCCTTCTGGATCTTCGGCGGCGACGGCTGGGCCTATGACATCGGCTACGGCGGACTGGACCACGTGCTGGCCCAGGGCCAGGACGTCAACGTCCTCGTGCTGGATACCGAGGTCTACTCCAACACCGGCGGACAGGCTTCCAAGTCCTCCCCGCACGCCGCAGTCGCCAAGTTCGCGGCCGCCGGCAAGCGCACCAAGAAGAAGGACCTGGGCATGATGGCCATGTCCTACGGCTACGTCTATGTGGCGCAGGTCGCCATGAGCGATCCCGCCCAGGTGCTCAAGGCCATGACCGAGGCCGAGGCCTATCACGGCCCGTCCCTGATCATCGCCTACGCGCCCTGCATCAACCACGGCATCAAGATGAACCAGGCCCAGCTGGAGATCGCCCGCGCCGTCGAGGCCGGCTACTGGCAGACCTATCGGTTCAATCCCAGCCGAGAAGAAGTTCACCCTGGATTCCAAGCCCCCGAAGGCCTCCTATCAGGACTTCATCAAGGGCGAGAACCGCTACGCCTCCCTGCTGCGCCAGTTCCCGGACATCGCTCCCGAGCTGTTCGCAGAGGCCCAGAAGGACGCCGAGGATCGCCTCGCTTCCTACCAGAGGCTGGCCGCGGAATAAGCGATTATTCCAAAGTGACGATGCCCCCGCTCCGCAATGCGGAGCGGGGGTTTTTGTCGTCAATGCCGCCAAGCGCTCTAGCAACAGAGATAATGACAAAATTATACTAATCTCAATCTAAATGTATGCAAGCATGCGGGCGGATTTTTCGTCATACCAAGGCGAAGGCCCGTAGGCTTGCTGGCGGCAAGTCAAGGGACTTCAACGCCGGTATGGCGGAAAAGATGCCGCATGATTGTATATGTTTAGGTTGAGATTAGTATTAGTATTATTGTGCAGTGACGCGCATTGATATTCACCGGTGGATTTGATGAACCAAGTGTGCTATAATGGAGCAAAAGCAATGGAGGGATGAACGTGGATTACAAAATCAAATTCCTCTGGGACGATGAGGCCGCTGTCTGGGTGGCGACCAGCGAAGACGTGCCGGGGCTGGCGTTGGAGTCGGGATCCTTTGATGCGCTGGTAGAAAAGGTTCGCTTTGCCATTCCCGAGCTTTTGGAATTGAATCGCCAGAGCGCGCGGCAATACAATCTAACCTTCCTGGCCGAGCGACACGAGCGGGTATTTGTGCATGGCTGAATATGAAAAGAAGGTGCGCGATCTGCTGAAGCAGCACGGCTGTTATCTTGTGCGTCGGGGGAAGGGAGACCACGACATCTGGTACAGTCCTGTCACGGGCATCAACGTGACCGTGGACGGAAAGATCAAATCCCGTCATACCGCCAACGCGATCATGAAGCAGGCAGGCATCAATTTCAAATTTTCGTGAGTCACGGGGACAGGTTCCATGACTCATTCGTCGCTAAAGATGAGTCAGAGAGCCTGTCCCTGTGACACACGGTATCAGATCGCCCGCGCCGTCGAGGCCCGCTACTGGCAGACCTGTCGGTTCAATCCCACCGCCGAGAAGAAGTTCACCCTGGATTCCAAGCCCCCGAAGGCCTCCTATCAGGACTTCATCAAGGGCGAGAACCGCTACGCCTCCCTGCTGCGCCAGTTC
>ONJE01000365.1 GCA_900318045.1 uncultured Eubacteriales bacterium | reverse complement strand
CAAAGCCCACCAGGGAATCGTCATCGAGCCCGCCACCGAGCACCAGGGATCTCGCACCCTGCTGGTGTCGGCGGACGGCAGCGTAGACTCCCTGGTGAAGGAGCTGGCAAACTATTCTGTCGAGAGCCTGCTCTCCCGCGAGCAGAGCCTCGAAGAGATGTTCATGGGATTCTACGGCAAGGAAGGAAGCGAACGATGAGCACGACCCTGTTTCTCAAGGAGCTGAAGGGCAGTCTGTTCTCCTCCGGTGTCATAGCCGCGGTGCTGGCCCTGTACATCGTATGCATGGTGTACATGTTCGATCCCGAGGTCGCTGAGAGCCTCGACCTGATGATGGGCACCATGCCCGAGCTCTTCGCCGCCTTCGGCATGGCCAACGCCACCGACACGCTGCTGGGCTTCCTGCTGAACTACCTGTACGGATTCGTCTTCACCTGGCTGCCGCTGCTGATGATCATGATCCTGGTCAATCGCATGGTGGTACAGCCCATCGATCGAGGATCCATGGCCTATCTGCTCGCCTCCCCCACCTCTCGCCTGTCCCTGGCGCTGACCTTCGCCCTGACCCTCGCCACCATGCTTGCCGCCCTGATGGCGGTCATCGTGGCGGTGCAGGTGGCATGCGCCGAAGCATTCTTCCCCGGGGACCTCGACGTGGAGGGCTTGCTTCAGGCCAGTGCCGGGCTCTATTGCCTCTGGCTGTTCCTGGGAGGCCTCTGCTTCTTGTCGGCCTGCGCCTTCAAGGACGCGCGCCTGGCCCTGTGGGCAGGAGGCGGCCTATGCCTGGCCCTGTTCCTGGTGCAGATGGTTGCTGGCGTGGGAGCAGGCATCGAGGTGCTGCAGACCTTCAACCCCGTGGAGCTCTACGATCCCTATGCCCTGGCTGCCGGAGAAGACGACGCCGTGGGCAACAGCGGCATCCTTGGAGTGAGCGGCATTGCCCTCATGGCTGCAGGCACCGCCATCTTCTGCAGGCGCGACATGAACGTATAGCATCCCCCAGTCGTGGTTTTCTTCGGTAAAACACCAGATGACGACAAGGGTCGAAGCCTGCCGCGCAACGCTCTTGCTAGGACATCTCATCACCGAAGAAGGAGGCTGGCATGTGCACATCGGTACGATTCTCCAACACCAAGGGGAACATGTTCTTCGGAAGAAACCTGGATTGAAACACAGGGGACAGTTCTATGTGTCCCTCAATGTTGCACCAGAGGTGACATCGAAGAACACATAGAACTGTCCCCTGTGTTCTCTCGCCCGTGCTGTGCCAAGCGGGGCTAGGCCCCGGTTGGGCCGCCCCTTCCCCTCGCGCAGAAACCCGGTCAGAGCCTCCTCCCAAGGTACGCCTGCAGGACGCGCGCGAACTCCTGCGGGCGCTCCTTCTGGGGCCAGTGCTTGCATCCCTCCATCAGGTACACTTCGCAGTCTGGGATCTTCTCGCCGGCAAGGATGGCGCCTTCCACGGGAACCGCCCGGTCGAGCGCGCCGTGCACGAGGAGCGTGGGCGCAGCGATTTCCTGGAGCCTCCCGAACAGGTCGGTGGCGAGGCCCGTGGGCGTGATCTCGCTTCGCTGGAAGGACACGAAAGGCCTGCCCGCGCCGGGCTCCCGGATTGTCTCCAGTATCTCGTCGACCAGGCCGTCGCCCACCCTGGACTTGTCGCCGAACAGGCTGTATTCCAGGGAGAACCTGATGACGGACGGATGCTTGCCCGCCCATGCGTACAGGTTGTCGTTTATCCTGGAGTGGACGAACCAATGGGTCAGCCGGTGCCAGGGCAGCCTGTCGAACAGACCCCACGCGTCGACCGGCACGAGGGCCCTGACGAGCTCCGGGTAGGCCAGCGCCATGTTCAGGCATATGCCGCCGCCCAAGGACAGCCCGACCAGGACGACCGGCTCGCCGCCGAACGCCTCGACCACGCCCTTCACCGCCTCGGTGTAGAACGCCAGCGTATACTCGCCGTCTATTCGGTCGCTCGTCCCGTATCCCGGCAGGTCGGGCGCGATGACCCGGTACCGCCCGGACAGCAGCGGGATCACCTCCCCCCAGGAGAGCATCGCCGAGTCCACGCCGGCGCCGTGCAGCAGCACGATGGCGTCGTCGCCGCCCCCGGCGCAGTGGCACGTCACGCCCACCCCGTTCGCGCGGATGCGCATTTTCTCGATCTGGCCGCCCATCCAGGCTACCCTCCTTCTCCTCCGGCAATCACGGCTTCACAGCGGGAATACAGGGGACATCGGCCGTCGCTCGTGGAAAACACCTGCTTAGTGTTTAATCGGCGGCATGGGATGCGTTTGGTAGTACCTCACAGCGCAGTTCATGCACATGGTCGGCGGAATCGAATCCTTGGACAGCAAAACGATAAACTGTGTGCCGCACTGAGAGCAGGTTAACGTGTACTCTCTCCTCGGGTCCTCAGCCACCTCCACCATGTCACCACCCGAGATTTTGTCGAGTTGCTCATCCGACAAAAGCCTCTCGCCATATGCCTCAACCAGTGCCGCGGCTTCCTCCACACTCAGCTCAAACGATTCGTCGCTCATGAACGGCTCCTTCCTTCGAAACCAAGACACCTCCATTCTATGCCATGAAAAGCCCTGCTAAAAGGAGAAAAGTACGGAAGAAACGAAGGAAAACGAGCTCGAGGACAAACTGAGGGCATCGTGGATTTCGACGAGCGCTCGAAGGGAAATCGCGACCGCCTGCCCTGGAAAGACGATCCGCAGAAGTTCATCCTCGTGCAGTATGGGCGCTTGAGCGAAAAACACCGCGACAGGCAGCTCGCAAATCTAGATTTG
>ONJE01000026.1 GCA_900318045.1 uncultured Eubacteriales bacterium | reverse complement strand
GCTGATGTGTCCCGCATCGGGACGTTCAATGCCGGCGATGCTCTTGAGCGTCATGCTTTTGCCGCAGCCGGAAGGTCCCAAAATCCCGATTCGCTTCGCGTCCGACTCAAAGGATATTGCAAGGGAAAAGTCTCCCAGCTTTTTTTCGATCTCTACCGTGATGCTCATCGTCTACGCTGTCATCGGAAAGCTGACGGCGCCGGTGGTGTTCGGGGCGCTTTACTCGGGCACCCTGGGCGTGGCGAACTTTTTCGTGATGGGTATGATGGTTCAGAGCATGGCAGATCGCATGGCCGAGCGGCAGTTGAGCGAACAGGAGATTGCCAATCTGAGCCTGCAAATGCAGAACCGGATGCGCATTTCCTATAATATGCGGATGATTGCGCTGTTTGCGCTGTTGGTGTTGGGCATTGCCGTGTTCCATTTCGACGCTTTGGCGTCGATCCTGGCGGCGCTGTTTCCTTCGGTGGTGATCCGCGTACTGCAAATCCTGGAGGCCAGGAAGGCCCCCGAAACCAAAGGAAGTGACAATCCTTGAATCGTGAATTTACCGTAACCGGCGCAAAGGTGCTCTTTGAGATCCCGGTACTGGGCGGCATAGAAATCACCGAGACCGTGGTGAACACCTGGATCGTCATGGCGGTCATCGTCGGGCTGTGCCTGTTTCTGACCAGTGGTATGCAGGTGCGCTGCAAGACAAGGCGCCAGGTCGTCGCGGAGTTCATTGTCAAAAAGGTGAATGCCATGGTGGGCGAGAACATGGGCGAACATTTCCTTCAGGTGGGCTACGCACCTCTGATCGCCACCATCATGGGTCTGTCGGCGCTGTGCTCACTGTCCGGAATGGTTGGCATGTTCGCTCCGACAAGCGATCTTTCCACGCTGCTGGCCTGGTCGCTGGTGGTGTTCGTGCTGATTACCTACAACAAATTCCGCGCAGGCGGCCCGGTGGGCTATATCAAGGGCTATTTCCAGCCGATACCGGTGCTGCTGCCCTTCAACATCATCTCGGAGGTCGCCACGCCCCTGTCCATGGCTTTCCGTCACTTCGGCAATATCGCCTCGGGCACGGTCATCATGGGGCTGCTGCGTTGGGCGCTGGCCAATCTGTCTTTCATGATTTTCTCGAAGCTGCCAGGCGTGCTGGGTCAGGTATTCGGCCAGATTCCGATCTTGCAGGTGGGCATCCCGGCGGTGTTCTCGATCTACTTCGACATCTTTTCCAGTCTATTGCAGGCGTTCATCTTCTGTATGCTGACGATGATGTACATCGGCTCGGCGGCGGAGGAATGACATAAATCCAACTATTAATCATTGGGAGGTTATTTCAATGAATGAGCAACTGTGGACCAAAGCAATCGTAATGGGTTCCTCGGCCATCGGCGCGGGTCTGGCGATGATCGCCGGCATCGGCCCTGGTATCGGCGAGGGCTACGCCGTCGGCAAGGCCTGTGAGGCCATCGGCCGCCAACCCGAGTGCAAGGGTACCGTGCAATCCACCATGCTGCTGGGCTGCGCCGTCGCGGAGACCACCGGTATCTACGGCTTCATCGTTGCCCTGCTGCTGATGTTCGCCAATCCCTTCATCGGCAAGCTGTAATTTCCCTTTATCTTTGAGACACACTCATTTCTCGGAGGTAAAAAAGTGAAAGTACTGGAGTTTATCTCGATCGATGCCTGGACCATCATCTTCCAGATCTGCAATCTGCTGATACTGTTGCTGCTGGTCAGGAAGTTCCTTTGGAAGCGCGTGATGGCCGTGCTGGACGCGCGCCAGGAGGAAATCAACGGCATTTATGACGCCGCGGGCAAGGATCGCGCAGAAGCCGCTCAGATGAAGCAGGACTACACTGAGCGCATGGGCAATGCCCGGGAGGAGGCTGACCGCCTTGTGAAAAACGCGGTGGATATCGCCCACAACCGGGGTGACGCCATCGTCAACGGGGCCAAGGCCGAGGCTGCCCATCTCAAGCAGAAGGCGGAGCAGGACATCGAGCAGGAGAAGCGCAAGGTCTACTCCGAATTGATGGGTGAGATCTCCGGCATGGCCGCGGACATCGCCGGTCGCATGGTGGAGCGCGAGATCAACGAAAAGGATCACCGCGAGTTGGTGGAACAATTCATCAAAAGTGCAGGTGAAGCGTCGTGACGAGCCTGGCGAGGGAATACGGCGAGGGCCTTTACGAGCTGGCGCGGGATGAAGGCCTCGGCCTGCTGATCTTTGAACAGATGGACGACATCAGCGCGCTTTTGAAGCAACAGCCGCAGTTCATACGGCTGCTGTGTTCACGTGCCATCGAACGCGACCAGCGGCTGAAGATCATCGACGATACCTTCGGCAACCATATGCATCCCTATGTGACCAATTTCATGAAGCTGTTGGTTGAAAGGGAGCATTTCGACGCATTCCTCCAGTGTGCCCAGTGGATTCACCAGCGCTTCAACGATGACAATGGCGTTGTGGAGGCTTACGTGACAAGCGCTGTGGCGCTGAACGAGGACGAATTGGCCGCGCTGCGGGTGAAGCTGGCCCACATCTCCGGCCGCCAGGTAAAGCTGATCACGACGATAGATCCGTCGGTGATTGGCGGCGTGCGGGTGGAAATGGACGGCAGGCGCTACGACAACACGATTCAAGACAGGCTCGGCAGGCTCAAGCGCAGCCTGACCCAGGCGCTGTAGGAAAGAGGGCAAGCAGATGCAGCTCAGACCTGAAGAAATATCCAAGATCATCAAGGATCAGATCAAGCATTACGATAACCGTATCATACAAACCGACGTCGGTACGGTATTGCTGGTGGGCGACGGCATCGCGCGGGTGTCGGGACTGGAAAACTGCATGGCCAATGAGCTGGTGCGCTTTTCCAACGGCACATATGGCATGGCTCTGAACCTGGAGGAAAACTCCGTGGCCGTGGTCATGCTGGGCGATGACGCCGATATCAAGGAGGGCGATACGGTGGAGCTCACCCACGAGGTGGTATCCGTGCCTGTGGGCGAAGCGCTGATCGGCCGCGTGGTCGATGCGCTGGGCCAGCCCATTGACGGCAAGGGCCCCATTGCTGCCCAGGGTGAGCGCCGCATCGAGAGCCCCGCCCCCGGCATCATTGAGCGCAAGAGCGTGTCGGTACCGCTGCAGACGGGCATCAAGGCGATCGACAGCATGATTCCCATCGGCCGTGGACAGCGCGAGCTGATCATCGGCGACCGCCAGACCGGCAAGACCACCATCGCGGTGGATACCATCATCAACCAAAAGGGCAAGAACTGCCTGTGCATTTACGTGGCCATCGGCCAGAAGCGCTCTACGGTGGCCCAGGTGGTGGACAGCCTGACCCAGACCGGGGCCATGGACTATACCATCGTGGTGTCAGCCACGGCTTCAGAGCTTGCGCCCCTTCAATACATTGCGCCTTATTCCGGTTGTGCCATGGGCGAATACTTCATGGACCAGGGCAAGGATGTGCTGATTGTCTACGACGACTTGTCCAAGCATGCCGTGGCGTATCGCGCGCTGTCGCTGCTGATTCGCCGTCCCCCGGGACGCGAGGCGTATCCGGGCGACGTCTTCTACCTGCACAGCCGCCTGCTGGAACGTGCGGCGCGGGTCGCGCCGGAGTACGGCGGGGGATCTCTGACGGCGTTGCCCATCATCGAAACCCAGGCGGGCGATGTTTCCGCCTACATTCCCACCAACGTCATCTCCATCACCGACGGCCAGATCTTCCTGGAGACCGAGCTGTTCCACGCGGGCATCATGCCTGCCGTGAACCCCGGCATCTCTGTCAGCCGCGTGGGCGGCAACGCCCAGATCAAGGCCATGAAGAAGGTCTCTGGCACGCTGAAGCTGCTGTACAGCCAGTATCGCGAGCTGCAGAGCTTTGCCCAGTTCGGCTCCGACCTGGGTGACGACACCCGGGCCCGCCTGGGCCAGGGCGAACGCATCGTGGCCGTGCTGAAGCAGAACCACAACGCCCCCGTGTCGGTGGAGCACCAGGTGTGCATTCTCTACGCGGTGGTTCACGACCATCTGAAGGAAGTGGCCGTGGAGCTGATCCCGGAATACGAGGTCGCCCTCTATGAGCGCCTGGACGCCCAGCACGCCGACATGCTCGCCACGATCCGAGATACCGGCGACCTGAGCAAGGAGACCGAGAACCAGTTGAGGGCCGCAATTGAAGCCTTCACCGCCGATTTCCTGAAGCTGCACACGGATAAGGAGTGATACCATGGCCGGAGCGTCGATGAAGGATATCAAGCTGCGGATCCGAAGCGTGGAAAGCACGATGCAGATCACGAAGGCGATGCAGCTGGTGGCCTCATCCAAGCTGAGGGGTGCCCGGGCCCGCATGGAGGCCAGCAAGCCCTATATGAAGGTGGCGCGTACCGCCGTGTGGGATATCGCGCTGCACAACACCGGGGCGCAGAGCCATTATGTCATTCCCCGGGAGATACGCCAGCGCTGTTATATCGTCATCGCGGGTGATCGCGGCTTGGCTGGCAGCTATAACGCAAACATGTTCAAGCGCATCGAATGGGACAGCCGCGACGCCATGTGTTGCGTGATTCCCATCGGGCGCAAGGCCATCGAATATTACTCCCATGGCAGGATGTCCATCATCACCAGCGCGGAGAAGGTGGAGGGGCTGACCCTGGAGGCCTGCGGCGATATCGCGCGGCGCATTCTGGAGAGCTATGACGCCGGGGAGTATGACGAAATTGTGCTGGCCTATACCAGCTTCGTGTCAGTGCTGCTGCAAAAGACCAAGCTGAAGCCGTTGCTGCCCCTGGACGTTCGGGACGCCCCGGAGCGCACCAGCAGGCAGATGCTGTGCGAGCCCGGCGCAGATGCACTGCTGAAGGATTTCCTGCCCCAGTACCTGGCGGGGCTGATTTATTCGGCAGCCTGCGATTCCTTCGCCAGTGAGCAGGCCGCGCGGCGCGTGGCCATGGATTCGGCCACCAAGAACGCGAGCGAGATGATTGAAAACCTCAGCCTGCGTTACAATCGGGCAAGGCAGAGCTCCATCACTCAGGAGCTCACGGAGATCGTCGCGGGCGCCGAGTATTAAAACGCAGAGTTAAACAGGGAGAAGAGCCAATGGATAAGCATAATATCGGAACCGTCGTGCAGGTCATCGGCCCGGTGCTGGATATCCGCTTCGCGGATGGCGAGCTGCCCAACCTGCTCTCGGCCATTGAAATTCAGAACGGGGACCGCAAGGTGACCGCCGAGGTTGCCCAGCACATCGGCGACAACGTGGTGCGCTGCATCGCCATGTCCAGTACCGACGGCCTTCGCCGCGGTATCGAGGCCGTGAACACCGGCGGGCCGATCACCGTGCCCGTAGGCAACTGCTGCCTTGGACGCGTGTTCAACCTGTTGGGCGAGCCCGTGGACAACAAGCCCGCCCCCGAGGCCGAGGAACGCTGGCCCATCCATCGTCCGGCCCCAGCCTATGACGAACAGGAGAGCACCACCGAGATCCTCGAAACCGGCATCAAGGTTGTCGATTTGATCGCGCCCTATGCCAAGGGCGGCAAGATCGGTCTGTTCGGCGGTGCGGGCGTCGGCAAGACGGTCATCATCATGGAGCTGATCAACAACATCGCCACGCAGCACGGCGGCCTGTCCGTATTCGCAGGCGTGGGCGAGCGCACCCGCGAAGGCAACGACCTGTACAACGAGATGCAGGAGAGCGGCGTCATCAACAAGACCGCGCTGGTCTACGGCCAGATGAACGAGCCGCCGGGAGCCCGTATGCGCGTAGGCCTGTCGGGCCTGACGATGGCCGAGTATTTCCGCGACCGGGAGAACCAGGACGTGCTGTTGTTCATCGACAACATCTTCCGCTTCACCCAGGCCGGCTCAGAGGTTTCGGCGCTGCTGGGCCGCATGCCCAGCGCCGTTGGCTACCAGCCGACCCCGGCCACCGAGATGGGCGCGCTCCAGGAACGCATCACCTCCACAAAGAAGGGTTCCATCACGTCTGTGCAGGCGGTCTACGTGCCCGCCGACGACTTGACTGACCCGGCTCCGGCCACCACTTTCGCCCACTTGGATGCCACCACGGTTCTGAGCCGTTCCATCGCCTCCCTGGGCATCTATCCCGCTGTGGACCCGCTGGATTCCACCAGTCGCATACTGACCCCCGAGATCGTGGGCAGGGAGCATTACGAGGTGGCCCGCAAGGTACAGAGCATACTTCAGCGCTACAAGGAGCTCCAGGACATCATCGCCATCATGGGCATGGACGAGTTGTCCGATGAGGACAAGCAGATCGTTGCCCGCGCCCGCAAGGTGCAGCGCTTCCTGAGCCAGCCTTTCCATGTGGCCGAGCAGTTCACCGGCATGGAGGGTCGCTATGTGCCGCTGAAGGAGACCATCCGCGGCTTCCGCGAGATCATCAACGGCGAGTACGACGACCTGCCTGAGAGTGCCTTCCTGTTCGTCGGTACCATTGACGAGGCCGTAGAAAAAGCAAAGCGAGGCGAATGATCCATGGCGCTGATTCACCTGAAGATCGTCACCCCCCAGGGTCAGTTCTTCGACGCTGACGCGCAGCGGGTCATGGTGCGCACCACCGGGGGCGATGTAGCCATACTGCCGCATCATATCGACTATTCCGCCGCGCTGGCTGAAGTGGGGCAGGCCCGGGTGACCGATGCCAACGGACAAATCCGTCGCGGCGAGGTGCAGGGCGGCCTGTTGCACGTCTCCAACGACGATGTGCAGGTGATCACCAATCACTTCCGCTGGAAGGACGAGTAGCATCATTTAAACAAATTAAGAACTACCGCATAATACGGAAGCACATCTGACGGTGACTTTTGCGCCATTTGCAGGATGCAGCTGGTGGAGAAGGCACCGCCAAGCGTGCCGTGGTATTGTGCGGTAGTTCCATGATATGGGCAGGGACGGCGTTACACCGCCCCTGCTTTTTTACATCGAAACGCATGCCATACTGAGCGCCATGAAGTAGCGTTCATATCATGCCACAAAGCTGTTCCGATTTTGTCGAATGCATTTAATTGTGATTTGCCCCCGAAATGCAGTATAATATTTATTGCAAAACTATTACAGATAAATGACATCTGGTAATAATAACAGATGTTGCCTGAACGAACGAAATGAACAAAATCGCGTTGATGCCCGTCTATGTAATGCAACTTCGCGATGGAGGTTATGCGTATGAAGCGATTGCACAGGATACTGTCGATGCTATTGGCAACGGCCATATTATCTTCCTTCGGGGGCCTTGCCACCGCTGAAAATACAGAGGAAAAGCAGCCGATTCAGGCGGATATACTATCGCTGATGCGCCCCGAGAACGCGCCGAAGACTACCACTATTCACATGGAAACGAATATTCCCGCGGAACAGGTCGCCGAGCAGCGCGACTTCAACCAGGAATTGATCAGCAGCAGGGGCGATATCCTGAATGTGGAATTCAAGTTCACGGTCAGAAATGCCGCAATGGGCGAGGGTCAGTGGGCCACTGTCCGGCAGTGGTTGAAGCAGCTGGTGCTCAGCTCGGTGCAGTACGTCCAAGCCGATTCCGAATCCCTGGCCCATGTGATCTATGACGGCTACCGGGCCCAGCGCGTCACGGCCATGCCCGGCGAGACGGGTATGCCGGCCTGGGCCAGCGAGGATTTGGTGCTGGAGGACATCGTTTGCACTGTGCCTTACTATCCGGAGCTGACCATCGATGTTAATGGCGATGCCACCCGGCGTTTGCAGCAAAAGCTGATCGACCTGGGGTATCTGACCGGCAACGCCGATGGCTGTTACGGCGAAAATACCAGGAACGCAGTGATGCAGCTGGAAGAGTATGTGCGGCAACTTGAGCAGGACGAGATTGACGCTGCGCTGGGCCTTGCGCCCGCGCCGGAGCCCACTGCCACCCCGGAGCCGGATGGCGACGCAGACGCAGAGGCTTCCGTGGAACCCACCGTCCAGCCGGGACCGACCCCGATGACGACCGTGGATGGCATCGCGGACGGGCTGTTGCAGGCCTACCTCTACAGCGACGACTTTAAACTGGCGCGGCACGATCTGCGCACAGGTGACGAGGGCAGCGCTGTCAGCCGTATGCAAACCCGGTTGAACGCGCTGGGATACACCACTGATCCCGCTGATGGCATATATGGTGGCGGCACCGCCCGGGCACTGCGCATCTTCCAGTATTACAGCGGTCTCGATCAGACCGGCATCGCGGACGCGGCCACCCTGGCAAAGCTGTATTCCGGCGACGCCAAGGTGCCTGACAATGCTATGCTGACCGTGGGCTCCTCCGGAGACGATGTGTCCAGGCTGCAAAAGCGGCTGCGTATACTGGGTTTTGCCTCGATTGCCGTGGACGGCGGCTATGGCGAATCCACAAAGACCGGTGTAGAGAACCTGCAGCAGTATATGCGGGAGATGGAGGGCGAGGTGCTGGCGGCGACGGCGTCGCCGGAGGGCTTGGATGAGAGCCAGCTCTCCGTGGAGGTCAACGGCGTGGCGGACCCGCTGCTGCTGGATGATTTCTATTCTGACAGCTTCCCGGCGGTGCCCGCCGAGATGACCACTGGGTCCGAGGGCCGCGACGTGGTGCGCCTGCAACGCCGACTGAGCTGCTTGGAATACTACTACAGCGGTCTGGACGGCCAGTACGGCTCCGGCACGGTTCAGGCGGTGAGCGACTTCCAGCGGCGAAACGACCTGCCCGAGACCGGTGTCGCCGATCGCAACACCATGGCGGCGCTGTTCAATGAGAACGCCAGGAAGGCTCTGAAGCCCTACGTTCTGAAGGTGAGCGTGGACGACCAGCGGGTCTATGCCTTTGCCCCGGACCGCAATGGCGAGTACACCGAACTGGTGCGCACCATGAAGTGTTCCACGGGTCGCAAGAGCACGCCCACTCCCAAGGGCGTCTTCACCGATACCGCCCCTGGCGCGCGCTGGCACTTCTTCAAGAAGTTCAACTGCTGGGCCCAGTATGCCTATTATATCCAGGGCGGCATCATGTTCCACTCGGTGCTGTACAGTCAGAAGGGCGGCAAGGTGACCCAAAGCTCCGTCAATCACCTGGGAAGCAGGGCTTCCCACGGCTGCGTGCGCCTGAGCGTGGAGGACGCCAAGTGGATTTGGAACAACTGCCCGGCAAACACGCGGGTAGAGGTGTATTGACCTGATAAATGACGCAAACAGGAGCGGCCATTGGCCGCCCCTGTTTGCGCATGGATATCCCTTTTTACTGTTGTTCAGATTGGATATTTAGGGAAATACCGCACAATACGGCGACACATCTGGCGGAAAAGACACCGCCAAGCGTGACACCGTGTTGTGGCATTCCGTTAATCGTTTCTCGCCCAATTCCCTTTCCGGAATACGGGCACGGTGCTGCCGTCCCGGGTGATGGCGTCGATGCTCATGTCGGCGGTGCCGATCATGAAGTCTACGTGGAGCATCGAATCGTTGATGCCCAACGCGCGACACTCGTCCAAAGTCTTGTTCTCGAAGCCCCTGATCGTGTCGGCATAGCCCATGCCCAGGGCCAGGTGGCAGGCGGCGTTCTCGTCGAACAGTGTGTTGTAGAACAGTATGCCGCTGTTCTGAATGGGGGAATCGTAGGGCACCAATGCGCACTCGCCCAGGTAGGCGCTGCCCTCGTCCATCGTGATCAAGTGGGTGAGGGCTTCGTTGTTCAAGTCGGCATGCCATTCCACAGCCTTGCCCTCATGGAAGCGGATCCAGAAGTGGTCGATCAGCTGGCCCTCCCAGCTGAGGGGCATCGAGGCATAGACGATACCCTCCGCCACGCCCCGCATAGGGGAGATGAAGCACTCCTCGGTGGGAATGTTCGGGTTGAAGTAGACGCCCTGCAGGCTCATTTCGCCGCCGCCCTTGAATTCGGCCTCGGGGATCATGCCCACGGTGAAATCGGTGCCGTTGTCAGCGGTGTAGTGCAGCTTTTCGATGCCAAGGCTGTTCAGCCATGCGCAGTGCTGCACCAGCTCGCGGTTGTGGGCCTCCCAGGCGGCTACAGGGTCGTCGTCCACGCGGCTGGTGGACAGTATCGTCGCCCATAGCTGCTCAATGGCCTGGTGACGGGTGAGGTGGGGGAAGAGTTTCTTTGCCCAGGCTGCCCCTGGTACCGCGGCGATGCACCATTGAAATTTGTTTTCGATCTGGTCCCGGTAGCCCTTGATCAGCGGGAATTTGCGCTGGCGGGCGGTGGCCATTTTCTTTTGATTGATGCCCTTCAGGCCGTCCGGATCGTCGGATTCCAGGTAGATGCGGCAGGGCAGCTTGTCCACGTAGTACTTCCAGCGGGCCTCCTGCCAGCTGGTGAGCTCGGACAGGGTGCGGATAGACTGGTGCCGCACGTGCAGCTTCTCCAGCGGCTGATAATCCCAGTCCACCACCACGCGGCTGGCACCCAGGCGGTAGCAGGCATCCACCACCATGGCTACGAATTCAGGTTGGTCCAGGCCGGCGGTGATGAACACCTCCTGGCCCTTCTGTACGTTCACGCCGACGGCGGCGATCAGCTGGGCATATTTACGCAGGGTCGTCTTGTTCATGTCGAACGCTCCTTTATATCTCGGTATGTGGCGACGGATTGCCGCCGCTGCGCGTCAACCCATGAAAAATGGAGCCCTTGCGAGCTCCTAAAATATCCCGTGAGTGCCGTCTGTCGCAGCTTTTTCACCCGCCGCTCAGGCAGGGCGGAGACCTGCGGCTGCTTACTGCCTTCCACTGCGAGGAGGCATGGCATCTGCAAACCGACCCGGAATCCTTTTATGAATCTGTGGGTAAAAGCCTTAACTAACGCACACCCCAGGATAAGTTCATCGTCAACGCGGCGCACCGCCTTCAACTGATTCTATTATAGCGGCTAAAGCTATGAAAGTCAATGGCCTTTTGCAAATTTCGTGCTTTTTGTACGAAACTACCGTTACCATTCACCCTTGCGCGAGAATCACCGTACCGGCGAGCAGTGCTCGCCACGGGCCTGTATGGCGAGCACTGCTCGCCGGTACGGATACGAGGCAAACGGCTTGAAGGGTGAATGGTAACAAACTACCGCACAATACGGTGGCACGTTTGACGATGCCCTGTTCGCCAGCTGTACCTTGCTGATTCTTGACTTGCCGCCTGTAAGCCTGCGATATGCAGGCGCACCTGACGTAGAAATGGACTCGCCAGCCGAGCACATTAATCGTGCGGTATTTCCTTAACATGCGCAAGTTCGTCGTGAAACTTGCGAAAAGCGATAAGGACAGCTACGGGAAGGTGAGCAGGTTGATCTCCGGTCGCACGCCGACGCGCCATTGCAAACGGCTTGCACCGACGCCCTTGCTGACCAGCAGCTTCATGCCGTCGATGTCATTTAGTCCTGCGATGGCCACCGAGGCCCGCCGGGGCTTGCTGAAGCGCTCGAAACCGATGGCATAGGGAGTCAGGCCCAGCAGGTTGAATTGCCCACCGTGGGTGTGGCCGCAGAGCATCAGGTCCGGTGGCTGCTCCGGGAGCACGGGATAGTGGGACAGCAGTATGCGATAGCTGTTCTTGGTGTCCTTTCCGAACCGCAGCAGTTCCGGGTGGGGATGGCCGTAGCGGTCTTCGTCCACGCCGCCGATGATTAGCACGCCGCCCCGCAGGGGGATGTTAACAGCCTGGTTGATCAGCAGTCTGCAACCGGCTCCGGCCATGACCCTGCGCAGTCCTTTCAGGTCGTCCGCCCAGGCCTCGGCGTCGTTGTTGCCGATCACGCCAAAACTGCCCAGGGGAAAGGAAAGCCTGCCCAGGGCGTCGAAGAAGCGAACGCAATCATCGGCCTGGTCGCTGTAGTCGCCCCCCAGCAGCAGGAGGTCAGGCTTCGCGGCGGCCATCCGGTCCACCAGCGCATCCAGCTCGGCCCGGGTAGTGCGGCGCAGCACATGCAGGTCGGCGGCGAACATCAGCCGCAGACCCCGCATGAAGGACGGTGCTCCGTCGATGGCATGCGCCGTCACTACCGCGTCCAGGTTGCCGCAGCGGCCTACGTACAGGTCGGGCTTTGAAAAGTGCTGGTGCAATGTCTATGCCTCCGATTAACAAAATCAGCGTGGGCGCGGAGCCCACGCTTAAACCCTATGCCTGATGCGTCTTGACAAATTCGCGGTAGAAGGCCAGGTGCCCAGGCAGGGTTTCGAAAGGCTTTATGCCATAGGGGCACTTCCTGGCGCAGGCGCCGCAATGGATGCAATCCTCGATCTTGTCCATTTCCATCTGCCATTCGGGGGTGACCCAGCCCTTCCAGGGGGAACGCTGCAACAGCTGAGTGATTCGGTTGGCGTTGTTGATGGGGATGCCGGCAGGACAGGGCATGCAGTAGCCGCAGCCCCGGCAGAACGCCCCCACCAGCTCCCGCCGGTCGGCCTCGATCAGGGCGATGGTCTCCGCGTCCAGCGCCGGGGGATTCTCGGAGAAGCCGAGGATCTCCTCCAGCTCGTTCATGCGCTGTATGCCCCAGATCGGCACGATGTTGTCGAACTGGGAAAGCCATGCAAAAGGCAGCTTCGCGTTGGTGATCAGCCCGCCGGACAGGGCCTTCATGCAGATGAAGCCCACGTTCTTCTCCCGGCACAGCTTTACCAGCTCGATCTCCCGGTCGGTGGCCAGGTGGTTGAAGGGGTACTGCACCGTGTCGTAGAGGCCGGAATTTACCGCATCGAAGGCCCGGTCGATGGAGTGCTGGGTGATGCTGATGAAGCGGATCTTACCCGCTTCCCTCGCCTTCACGGCCGCGTCGTACAGGCCGTCCGCGCCGCCTGGGTAGGGGACAAAGGATGGGTTGTGGAACTGGTACACGTCGATGTGGTCGGTGTTCAGCATACGAAGGCTGGCTTCAAGGTCCTTCTCCAGCCCCGCGGCGTCCTGTGAGCCGGTCTTGGTGGCCAGTATGTATTCGGCCCGACGGTGGGCGATGGCCCTGCCGATCTTCTCCTCGCTGTCGGTGTAGGCCCGGGCGGTGTCGATGTAGGTGATGCCGCCGTCCAGCGCCCGGTTCAGCAGCGCCGAGGCCTCGTCAAAGCTGACCCGCTGGATGGGCAACGCGCCAAAGCCGGTGCGTGAGATCTCCAGGTTTGTTCGGCCGAGTGTGAAGTGCTGCATATGAATCCTCCTTATCGTACAGCGGTAGCGCCTGCGCCGCCATCGTGGCGGTATGGAGGTCGCCGCTGCTTCCGCTCAGTTACGGCACCAACA
>ONJE01000097.1 GCA_900318045.1 uncultured Eubacteriales bacterium | reverse complement strand
CCTTGACCTTCTCGCCATCCTGGTAGTATAGAAGCGAGGCGTTCCTGGCATCCGTACCGGGGAATTGGAGGTACTTTTCTATCCTGCCGGGGATGACCGTGATTCTGTCGAAGGAGGGATTGATCTTGGCCAGCACCATATCCCCTTCGGGAAGCTGGCAGTCCACCATGACGGCCTTGTCGTCCACGATTTCCAGCACCTTGGGCACGATCTTCCACTTTTCGCCGCAGAACCGCCTGGGGGCAAAGCCCGCGTAGCCGCAGTGAACACCCAGGGCGTGGTTCTCCGGCTCGTCCACAGGGGGAAAAGCCTCCATACGCTCGTGGTGAATGGCCGCTTTGCCCACGAGGAAGGGATAGATACTGCGACGGCGCACCCGTTGAGATTACGCTGATGACCAAGACCCAGGTGAAGATCGCAGTCAGCGTGGTACCCGTCAGGCAGGTCATCGAAATCGAAAACACGCGCTGCACACCAGCCACATCGGCGTCGGCAGGATATTTATCATCTGTATTGAAAATATCATGTGCGTCCACGCCGGTGAAGAAGGCTAAGTTGCGACGCAATCAGATTGGTTATGTATAATAATATTTTAACACTTTAGCATGATTGCATGCTATTGACATTTTCTCGGTTCGTGATATAATGCCAATCAAAGCAACAGGAAAGGTGGGAAACGGTATGAAGCGTCATCATCATAATAATCATGCCGTTTCTCGCCTCGATATCTGCCGCGTTGCGGAGACTTTGTATGTCAATAATAATGCTGTGCGATTTTTCTTCGCGCAGCTGTTTTTTGGCTTTTGGTTTACGCCGTTACCCATCTGAAGAATCGCTGACATGGATCACAGATCATTGAGGCGGCTCTCCGGATGGGAGGGCCGCTTTTATGATACATTTATACACAGGAGGAACCCTATCATGAAGAAAATGCTTGCCATTCTCGTCGTCGCCGTGCTCTGCCTGGGCATGACCGCAATTGCTGAAGGGACCTACACCGTTGGCGTATGCCAGCTTGTGCAGCACCCTGCGCTGGACGCTGCCACCCAGGGCTTCCAGGATGCCCTGACAGAGAAGGCTGGCGAATCCGTCACCTTCGACGTGCAAAACGCCTCCGGTGATTCCAACACCTGCTCCACCATCGTGAACGGCTTTGTGGCCGACAATGTGGACCTGATCATGGCCAACGCCACCCCGGCGCTCCAAGCCGCTGTAGCCGCCACCGGCGATATCCCGATCCTGGGCACCTCCGTCACCGATTACGCTACAGCGCTGGACATCGACGACTGGACTGGCGCGACGGGCATTAATGTGTGAACGAGCTGTTCCCGGATGCCAAGGTGGTGGGCCTGCTGTACTGCTCCGCCGAACCTAACAGCAAGTACCAGGTGGACGTGATCACCGGCTATCTCACCGAGTTGGGCTATGAATGCGTGGAATACACCTTCGCCGATTCAAACGACGTGGCCTCCGTCGCCCAGAGCGCATGCGACGGCAGCGACGTGATCTACATTCCCACCGACAACACCGCCGCCAGCTGCACCGAGGCCATCCGCAACGTGGTGGAGCCAGCCCAGAAGCCGGTGATCGCCGGCGAGGAAGGCATCTGCAAGGGCTGCGGCGTGGCGACCCTGTCCATCAGCTACTACGATCTGGGTTATGCTACCGGCGAGATGGCCTATGAGGTGCTGGTGAACGGCGCGGATGTCGCAACGATGAACGTCGCCTTTGCCCCCAACGTCACCAAGGAGTACAACGCCGAGCTTTGTGATCTGTTGGGTGTCACCGTTCCCGAGGACTACGCGGCCATTCAGTAAGGAACCTCCGCGAAATAAATAGCATATCTTGCTTGCCTGAATTCGCCCCTGTGGCGTTGTCGTCGGTCGACGTGCCTCGGCATGCCTCCCTCATCTGCCTTGCAGGAACAGATTCATCCTGCGCAACCCGCACCATTAATTTCGCTACGGTTTCTAACCCAACATCGGGAGGGGGATGCTCCCCCTCCCAAACCCGTTTGGAGGAATCACCTTGAACCTGACTTCATTATTGAACGCCCTGCCTGGCGCGGTGGCCCAGGGGCTCATCTGGGGCATCATGGCCATCGGCGTATACATTACCTACAAGGTGCTGGATCTCGCGGACCTGACTGTGGACGGCAGCATGGCCACCGGCGGCGCGGTGTGCGTGATGCTAATGCTGGCTGGCGTCAACATGTGGCTGGCGCTTGCGTGCGCAATTGTCGCGGGCATGCTGGCAGGACTCATGACCGGCATCTTTCACACGGTAATGGGCATCCCGCCGATCCTGGCCGGCATACTGACCCAGCTTTCCCTATACTCCATCAACCTGACCATCATGGGCTTCAAGGCCAACCAGGGCATCAACGTCACCAAGTACGCGCTGATTGTCAGCCAGCGGAACGTGCGTGAGCTCAACCTGTCCAACCCGATCTTCACTTCCCTCATCGTGCTCATACTGCTCATCGCGCTGCTGTACTGGTTCTTTGGAACAGAGCTGGGCAGTTCTCTGCGAGCTACTGGCGCGAACGCGGCCATGAGCCGGGCCCAGGGCATCAATACGAACAACTGCAAGATCCTGGGCCTGATGATCTCCAACGGCATCGTGGCGTTGTCCTCAGTCATGCTCTCCCACTATCAGGGCTTCGTGGACGTGAACATGGGCCGCGGGGCCATCGTGATCGGCCTGGCTGCCGTCATCATCAGCGATGTGATCTTCGGGAAGCTGTTCCGCAACTTCGCATTGAAGCTGACCGGCGTTGCCATCGGCGCGGTGATCTACTACATCGTCATACAGATCGTGCTGTGGCTGGGGTTGAATACGAACCTCCTGAAGCTGCTGAGCGCGCTGATCGTAGCCATTTTCCTCGCCGTGCCCCACTGGAAGGAGAATATGAAAGGGGGCAGGGGTCATGCTTGAGCTTGTAAACGTGCGAAAGACCTTCAACCCGAAGACGGTTAATGAGAAAATCGCGCTGGACGGGCTGAATCTGCAGCTTCAGGACGGCGACTTCGTGACCGTCATCGGCGGCAACGGCGCAGGCAAAAGCACCATGCTCAATGCCATCGCGGGGGTGTGGCCCATCGACGGCGGCAACATCGCCATCGACGGCTATGAGCTGACCCACCTGCCGGAGTATCGCCGCGCCGGACTGCTGGGACGGGTATTTCAGGACCCGATGACCGGCACCGCCGCCACCATGCAGATCGAGGAAAACCTGGCCCTGGCCGCCCGTCGCGGCCAGAAGCGCACGCTGAGGATCGGCATCACGCGGCAGGAGCGGGAAGACTACCGGGAAAAGCTGAAAAAGCTGGGCCTGGGCCTGGAGGATCGCATGACCACGAAGGTCGGCCTGCTCTCCGGCGGCCAGCGGCAGGCACTGACGCTGTTGATGGCGACGCTGAAAAAGCCGAAGCTGCTGCTACTGGACGAGCACACCGCCGCGCTTGATCCCCGCACCGCTCAGAAGGTGCTGGAGCTGTCCGAGCAGATCGTGACCGAGAATAACCTCATGACACTGATGGTAACCCACAACATGCGGGACGCCATCCGCTACGGCAACCGACTGATCATGATGAACAATGGCCGTGTAATTCTGGACATCGCGGGCGAAGAAAAGAAGCACCTCACCGTGGAGATGCTGATGGAGGCCTTCGCCAAAGCAAGCGGCGAAGCCTTCGCCAACGACAGGGTATTGCTGTCCTGAAATACAGACGACAGAGGAACGTGAACTGAAATGCAAATGGAATTCGTGCGCAAGATGCCGCTGCCCCAGGAGCTGCTGCGGGACTATCCCATCGGCGAGGAGATGAAGCGCCGGAAGGCGGCGCGGGATGGGCAGATCGCAGACATCCTCACGGGCCGGGACGACCGGCTGTTGCTGATCATCGGCCCGGGCGGCTGCTGATCGTGCCCCGGGTGTACACCAACAAGCCCCGCACCAAGGGCGTGGGCTACAAGGGCATGCTGCACCAGCCCGACCCGGACAAGGGAGAGGATCTGCTGGCGGGCATCATCGCCATCCGCGAGCTGCATACCCGCATCCTCCGGGAGACGGGCTTCAGCTGCGCGGACGAGATGCTGTACCCGTCCAATTACAGCTATCTGTCTGATCTCTTGAGCTACGTGGCCGTGGGCGCGAGGTCTGTGGAGAACCAAGAGCATCGCCTGGTGGCCAGCGGCCTGGGCGTGGCGGCGGGCATGAAGAACCCCAGCGCCGGAGATATCACCGTAATGATGAATTCCATCGCCGCCGCCCAAAGCCCCCAGGAATTCATCTTTCGAAGCTGGGAGGTCCATACCCCCGGAAATCCCCTGGCCCACGCCATACTGCGGGGCTTCGTGGACAACTTCGGACGCTCCCATCCCAACTACCACTATGAAAATCTGTGGGAGCTGCTGGAGCTTTACCAAAAGAGCGGGCTTCAAAACCCCGCCGTGATCGTGGACGCCAACCACAACAACTCCGGCAAGCGCTACCTGGAGCAGATTCGCATCTGCAAGGACGTGATGCACAGCCGTGCCCTGTCCTCGGACATCCACGGCCTGGTCAAGGGCCTGATGGTGGAGAGCTACCTGGAGGACGGCTGCCAGAAGCCCGGCGAGGGCGTGTACGGAAAATCCATCACCGACGCCTGTCTGGGCTGGGAAAAGTCAAAGGAACTGATCTACAGGCTGGCGGAGTATTGAAAGACGGGCATTGCCCGTCTTTTTCAATCAAGCCGTTCCAGCATGGCGTAGCCCCTGGCCTGCAAAAACGCTTCCACCTCCATGATATCCTGTGTGCGAAGTATCGCCACGGGACGTTTGCTCAGACGTGAATAGGTCACGTACAGGTAATCCAGGTTCACATTTCCCCTGTCCAGCGTATCCAGCAGCGCGTTCAGGCTGCCGCACTCATCTCCGATCTCCGCCGCGGCTACGGTGTCCACATGGCACAGGTACCCCGCCGTCTGCATACACTGAAGCGCCGCGTCGGTGTCGCTCACCAGCATGCGGATGATGCCGAACTCCGCGCTGTCGTTGGTGACCAACGTATTCATGTCGATATTCGCGTCCGCCAGCGCCTGGGTCACACGGTGCATGGCGCCCTTTTTGTTTTCCGCGAATATGGATAACTGCCGTATCATGCGCGCATGCCTTCTTTCATCGATTTGACGTATTCATACACATATTGCGGGGAATTCTTTCCATGCTCGGCGATCAGCCGCACGATGGCGCTGCCCACGATGGCCCCGTCGGAGAGGCCGGCCATCTTCTTCGCCTGTGCCGGGGTTGAAATGCCAAAGCCCACGGCGCAGGGGATGGAAGCGTTCTGCCGCACCAGCTTCACCATCCCTCCGATGTCCGTGGTGATCTCGTTGCGAACGCCGGTGACCCCCATGGATGACACGATGTATAAAAAGCCCTCAGCTTCTTGGGCAATCATGGCCACGCGGTGCGCACTGGTGGGCGCGATGAGGCTGATGAACGAAAGCTCCCGAGCGCGGCAGGCCGGGGCAAACTCCTCCTTCTCCTCAAAGGGCACGTCGGGCAGGATCATGCCGTCGATACCCGTTTCCACACATCGGTCACAGAAGCGCTCGATGCCATAGGAATAGACCACATTGGCGTAGGTCATGAACACGATGGGCACCGTTACATCCCTGCGAAGTTCCTTCACCATCTCAAAAATCCTGTCGGTGGTCACCCCGCCCTTCAAGGCCCGCTCATTGGCGGCCTGGATCACCGGACCCTCGGCGGTGGGGTCGGAGAAAGGGATGCCCAGCTCGATGAGGTCCGCGCCGCCTTTTACCGCCGCGCGCACGCAGGCCGCGCTGGTCCCGAGGTCCGGGTCGCCGCAGGTAATGAAGGCGATGAACGCCTTGCCGTTCTGAAAAGCGCTTGAAATCCTATTCACTGATGTTCTCCCCCCTGTAGCGGGCTATGGCGGCGCAGTCCTTGTCGCCGCGCCCGGAGATGTTGATGACCATGATCTGATCCTTTCCCATGGTCGGGGCCAGCTTCATAGCGTGGGCCACGGCGTGGGCCGACTCGATGGCGGGGATGATGCCCTCCATGCGGGACAGATACTCGAAGGCGTTCACGGCCTCGTCGTCGGTGACGGGCACGTACTCCGCCCGGCCCGTGTCGTGCAGCCAGGCGTGCTCCGGGCCGATGCCGGGGTAGTCCAGGCCAGCGGAGATGGAGTACACAGGGGCGATCTGGCCGTATTCATCCTGACAGAAGTAGGACTTCATGCCGTGGAAGATGCCCAATTTGCCCGTGGCGATGGTGGCGGCGGTCTCGAAGGTGTTCACGCCCCGGCCCGCGGCCTCGCAGCCGATGAGCCTGACGGACCTATCCTCTATGAAGTGGTAGAACGCGCCGATGGCATTGCTGCCCCCGCCCACGCAGGCCAGCACGGCGTCGGGCAGGCGGCCCTCTTTCTGCATGATCTGCGCTTTGATCTCCTGGCTGATGACCGCCTGGAAGTCCCGCACGATGGTGGGGAAGGGGTGCGGCCCCATCACGCTTCCCAGGCAATAGTGGGTGTCGACAATGCGGTTGGTCCACTCCCGCATGGCGGCGGACACGGCGTCCTTCAACGTGCCGGTGCCGGTCTCCACAGGGATGACCTCGGCTCCCAACAGCCGCATCCGGTACACGTTCAACGCCTGCCGGATGGTGTCCTCTTTGCCCATGTACACCACGCACTGCATGCCCAGCAGTGCCGCGGCGGTGGCGGTGGCCACGCCGTGCTGGCCCGCGCCGGTCTCTGCGATCAGCCGGGTCTTGCCCATGCGCTTCGCCAGCAGCGCCTGCCCCAGCACGTTGTTGATCTTGTGCGCGCCGGTGTGGTTCAGATCCTCGCGCTTTAAATAGATCTTCGCGCCGCCCAGGTCGGCGGTCATGCGACTGGCAAAGTACAGGCGGCTGGGACGGCCCGCGTATTCGTTGAACAGCTCGGTCAGTTCCGCCTGGAACGAAGGGTCGGCCTTGGCGTCATTATAGGCGGCCTCCAGCTCGATCACGGCGTTCATCAGCGTCTCGGGGATGTACTGCCCGCCGTGGACGCCGAAGCGCCCATTCATGTTGGTCATGCTCCATCACTCCTCATGTCGTGCCGCGTTCACAAACGCGGTCATCTTCATATAGTCTTTTGCACCATTCGTCTCTATGCCGCTGGACACGTCCACGGCGAAGGGGTCGAGTGCCATGATGGCCTGCCTCACGTTTCCCGGGCCGAGACCGCCCGCCAGGAAATACGGCCGATCAAAACCCTTCAAAAGCGCCCAATCGAAGGCCGTGCCGGTACCACCCGCGCCGTTGTCCAGCAGCACGTAGTCGGCGCTGCTGCGGCGCGCTTTTTCCAGGTCCGCAGGGCCGTCCACGCGGAACGCCTTTATCAGGGGCTTGTCCGTCAGCCCCCGCAGGGCTTTGATGTATTCCTCGTCCTCCCCGCCGTGGAGCTGGGCCAGGTCGATGGTGCCGGTGTTCAGCAGGTCGGCGACGGCTTCCGGGGCCTCGTTCACGAACACTCCCACCGCGCGGATGTTTGAATCCAGCCCCTCGCGAAGGGCTTTTACCCTTTCGGGCGAAACAAATCTCTTGCTCTTTTGGGCGAACACGAAGCCGATGTAATCCGGCATCAGGGCGTTGGCCCACTCGATGTCGCAGGGGCGGCTAAATCCGCACAGCTTTATCTTCGTCATAGTCCACCCCGAAATTCCGCCAGCTTCGCCCGCTTGTCTGGCGAGCGCATCAACGCCTCGCCCACCAGCACCGCGTTCGCGCCCATCGCGCGGGCGGCGGCCACGTCAGCGGCGTCTTTCACGCCGCTTTCAGACACGAACAGCACGTCCGCCGGGATCATGGCCCGCAGCCGTCGGCTGTTTTCAGTGTCCACGGTGAAGTCCTTCAGATTGCGGTTGTTCACGCCAATGATCCGCGCCCCTGCGTTTAGCGCCATCTCCACTTCGGCCACGTCGTGAGCCTCCACCAGCGCGGACAGCCCCAGCGCGTCGCAGATTTGGATGTAGTCCTTCAACTCTGCCGCGTCCAGTATCGCGCAGATCAGCAGTACCGCTGACGCGCCAAGCAGCCTGGCCTGATAGAGCATGTATTCGTCCACGGTGAAGTCCTTCCTGAGACAGGGGATGGACACCGCCCCGGCGATCTCCCGCAGGTATTCGTCCCGGCCCAGGAACCACTTGGGCTCGGTCAGCACGGAGATGGCTTCGGCCCCTGCCGCCTCGTAGTTCCTCGCAATATCCAAATAGGGGAAATCCGGCGCGATCAGGCCCTTGGAGGGCGACGCCTTCTTGCATTCGCAGATGAAGGCGAGATTTTCCCCGGACAGCGCCCGTTCAAAGGGGAATCCCCCCCTCGGCAGTTCCAGCGCCTGCCGCCGGACCTCCGCCGTGGGCGCGACCGCCTTTTCCGCCGCCACCCGCTGGCGGGCGTAGTCGGCCAATTGATCCAGTATCGTCATTGCTCATTCCTCCGGCCGGTTGCTGACCTCGATGACCTTCTGAAGGGTGGCCATGGCCCTGCCGCTGTCGATCAGCTCGCCCGCCAGCTTGACGCCTTCCGCGAGGCTGTCTGCCTTGCCGTTCAGGTAAAGCCCAGCCCCGGCGTTCAACAGCACCGCGTTGCGCCTGTGGCCCTTTTCTCCGGAGAGTATGGCGCGGGTGATGGCGGCGTTTTCTTCCGGTGTACCCCCGGCGAGGTCGGATTTCTGGCAGCGAACCATGCCGAAGTCCTCCGGCTTGATGGTGTAGGACTTGAACCAGCCGTCCTTGAACTCGCAGATGTGGGTCGGAGCGGAAAGGCTGATCTCGTCCAGCTTGTCCGTGCCGTAGACCACCATGCCCCGCTTCACGCCCAGGTTGATGAGCACCTGCGCCAGCGGTTCTACCAGGTAATCGTCGTACACGCCCAGCAGCATGGTCGTGGGGGAGGCGGGATTGGTCAGCGGGCCCAGGATGTTGAACACCGTGCGAAAGCCAAGCTCCCTGCGGATCGCGCCCACATACCTCATGGACGTGTGGTACTTCTGGGCGAAGAAGAAGCACATGCCCGCCTCATTCAGCATTTCCACGCACCGCTTCGGGCTCTGCTGGATGTTGATGCCCAGCGCCTCCTGGCAGTCCGCGGTGCCGCACAGCGACGACGCGGCCCGGTTGCCGTGCTTGGCCACCTTTACGCCGCCCGCAGCACACACCAGCGCGGCGGAGGTGGAGATGTTGAAGCTGTGGGCGTTGTCGCCGCCGGTGCCCACGATTTCAAACACCTCCATGCCGGGATCCACCTTGGTGGCGTGGTCCCGCATGGCCGCTGCGCACCCGGCGATCTCATCGGTGGTCTCGGCCCGGGCGCTCTTGGTGGACAGCGCCGCCAGGAACGCCGCGTTCTGGGTGGGACTGGTCTCGCCGGACATGATCTCGTTCATCACGGCATAGGCCTCGTCGTAGGTCAAATCTTCCTTGTTGACGATCTTCACAATGGCTTCCTTAATCATGGTGCCGCCTCCTTATATAATTCGATGAAGTTCCTGAGCATCTGCTTCCCATCCGGGGTAAGTATGGATTCGGGGTGAAACTGTACCCCGAAGGTGGGGTATTGCGTATGCTGCACGGCCATGATCTCGCCCTCCGTTGTCATGGCGGTGACCTTCAGGCAATCGGGCAATGTAGCCGGGTCGGCAGCGAGGGAATGATACCGCGCCACGGGCACGGTGTCGGGCAGTCCGGCGAACAGCGGACAGCTCATGTCCAGCTTCGCATCGGACTGTTTGCCGTGCATCAGCCGTTTCGCATAGGTCACCGTCGCACCGAAGGCGGCACAGATGGCCTGGTGCCCCAGGCATACGCCCAGTATGGGAAAGCGGCCCGTCAGCTCCCGGGCGACCGCGACGATGTTCCCGGCGTCCTCCGGCCGACCGGGACCGGGAGAAATGATAACGCACCCGGGGTTCAGAGCGACGATCTCCGAAACGCCCAGTTCGTCATTGCGTACAACTCGGATATCCGGGTTCAGCGCTCCCACCAACTGGTACAGGTTGTAGGAGAAGCTGTCATAGTTGTCGATCAGCAGGATCACGAATCCACCTCCCTGGCTTGCTCAAGGGCATTCATCACCGCTTTGGCTTTGTTGATGCATTCCAGATATTCCTTTTGGGGCACGGAATCCGCCACGATGCCCGCACCGCTTCGGACAAACACCCTGCCGTTCTTCTTCCAGGCGATCCGTATGGCAATGCAGGCGTCCATGTTGCCGGTGAAGTCGATGTAGCCGATGGCCCCGCCGTAGATGCCTCGCTTGTTGTTTTCCAATTCGCCGATCAGCTGGCAGGCCCGCAGCTTCGGCGCGCCGGACAGTGTGCCCGCGGGCAACACCGCCTCGATAGCGTCCAGGGCGTCCTTGTCCTCCCGAATCTCGCCACGCACGGTTGACCCGATGTGCATGACGTGGGAGAAGCGCTCTATGGAATGGAGCTTCTCCACCTTCACCGTGCCGAATTTGCTGATCCGACCCAGATCGTTTCTGCCCAAGTCCACCAGCATGTTGTGCTCCGCCAGTTCCTTCTCGTCCGCAAGCAGCTCAGCCTCCAGCGCCGCATCCTCTTTATCGGTTTTGCCCCTCGGCCGGGTGCCTGCCAGAGGGAAGGTATGCAGCACGCCGTCCTCCAGCTTCACCAACGTCTCCGGCGATGCCCCGGCCACCTCAACATCGGTGCCTGAGAAGTAGAACATATAGGGCGATGGGTTGATGGTGCGCAGGATGCGGTAGGTGTTCAGCAGGCTTCCTTCAAAGGGCGCGGACAGCCGGTTGGACAGCACGATCTGGAAGATGTCGCCCTCCCGGATGTGTCCCTTCGCCCGCTCCACCATCTCGCAATACTGAGATTCGCTGAAGAGCTGCTCCACAGGGCCGGTCATGTGCCCGCCCGGTTCCTCCCGGCGCTCGCCGGTCAACAGCAGCTCCCGCAGCTGTTTCAACGCCAGCACGGCGCGGTTATAGCCGGCGTCTCCGTCGTCCAGCCGCATGTTGACGATCAGCACGATCTTATGACGGAAGTGGTCGAAGGCGATCACCTTGTCGAACAGCATCACATCCACGTCCTGAAAGTACTCGGAATCCTCCACTTCCATCCTGACGGTGGGTTCGCTGTAACCCAGGTAGTCGTAGGCGAAGTAGCCCACCAACCCGCCGGTGAATGTCGGAAGCTCCGGCAGACGCGGGCTCTTGTAATCGGCCAGGATCTGCCGCAGCACCGCCGAAGGGTCGTCGGTATACATCCGCACGCTGCCCGCCTTCATCTCTCCATCCAGGCAGGTGATATCCAGTACCGGGTCAAAGCCAAGGAAGGTATACCGTCCCCAGCGATCCCGGCCCTCGGCGGATTCCAGCAGATAGCAATGGGTAGACACGCCCTTCAGTATGCGCAGGCATTCGATGGGGGTCAGCCGATCAGAGAGCATTTCGCAGCTCAACGGCAGCACCCTGTACTCGCCGGACGCGGCATAACGCCGGGCCTCCTCCAGACTCGGAAGTATCTTCATCTGCATAACCTCCAAAAAAACGCCCCTGACAGTATTCCTGTCAAGGACGAATAAATCCATTATCCGCGGTGCCACCTTGAATTCACGGGATCGCCCCGTGCGCTTTGCGGGATACCAGCATATCCCCGGCAACTTTTGACGGTTTGTTTCCTGCCCAACTCTCAGCATCGTGGACTCTCTGTGAAGGCATCGCCGCCGTTATCTCCGCTTCAACGGTTTAAACTATTAAATTGGTGAAATTATAACACGACGCATGGAGGATGTCAAGACCTTTGCACTTCACCTAATTTGTTAATTTATAATGTATAAGGAAATGCCGCACAATATGGGCGGTATTTCCTTAATATTCCTCGCCTTGGATGAATGGCAACCGAAAGACCAAGCCGGGGAGGGGTTGTTTCCATTTTCCTGTAGACATCCAGTTTTCATACTGCTATAATAATCCTATAGACTACCATATTGCCGGAAAAAGTCATCCATATACTGGTCTGCCCAATGCAGATGGAATTGAAGAGTGTTTTGCCAAATAATCCCTCTGTGGGGATATTCGATGCCCCTGTCAGGAGACTCCGAATTTCTTATTATATCGTTCGGTATGGATGCAGAGTCAGGATATGGATGTATTCACACTGCTGTTGAGGATGTGATTAAGACGAATAGATATTTTATAAGATGCAGTGTAGAGCCGGCATAAGGAATGATTGTGGGGAGGATATAAATGTATTCAAAGATAAAAAATGAACTGTTGTTTGCTGGTGTTATCAAGAATAGCAATGGAAAGGTCAGGAAGGACATCCTGGAGGACAACCGCAAATCTGCGATTTTCTGGGCGGCAATCCAGCTGATATTCTGGTCCTTCAGTCTGATCATGTCCCGTATTGAACCGGAGTATACCGATTGTCTTCCCGTTTATATCATCGTTCTGGTTATATGCGGCATCGCACTGTATCTTGCACTCTATATCTGCCCAAAACATCTGAACCTTATACCGGGGGTCGCGATGGCGCTGAATATGGCGCTTCTTGGCGCAGGCCTTGGCATCACGGTACTGAAACCTCATCTCCGATCTGCCGTTATCTTCTGCACATTGCTTATTGTCCCGGTAAGTTATGTCACGGATACGCTGTCAACCCTTGTGCTGATTTTGATTGATTTTCTGACGCTGGTGATAGTCGGCTCCCACCGTATGGACCCTGCCATTTTCCGGTGGACTGTAACTTTCTTCGTTATATTCGGATTGGTTGGAATCCTGATGGGGCATTTTATCAACAAAACACGATTTGAACGCTATGTTTTTGCTGAATCCGCCATGCAGCTGGCAGAACTTCAGACCAGATATGCCTATTATGATCAGATGACAGGGCTTAAGAACAGGCGGGCCTATTCCGAGAAGGTTGAGCAGCTTTCAAAGAAAATGCCCGTGCCCTGCACTGTGGTCATGGCGGACATCAACGGCCTGAAGGAAGCAAACGACACCCTTGGACATGAAGCAGGTGATGAACTGATCATCGGTTCGGCAGAGTGCCTCAGAAAGAGCTTTGATGGGATCGATACCATTTACCGTATCGGTGGCGATGAATTTACAGTAATCATGGAAAGAACGGAAATCGAAGCGAAGAAGTGCCTGGAGCGGATGGAGAAGAACTGTGGCGACTGGAAAGGGCGGTTGGTCAGAGGGATATCCATTTCCTGCGGCACTGCATCCACAGATGATTATTCAGATCTGGATTCTCTCTTGAAAGCAGCGGACCAGAAAATGTATGAGTTCAAGAGCAATTATTATCAAAAAACTGGGAAAGACCGACGGAAAAGATGACAGCATGATCTTCCGGGATGTATGGTCGTAAGATAATTGGAGCATGGGAGTGGGGCCTTCCTTCGTGGGAAGTGGGCTTCTATTCCAACACAGAAGGCCATGCCAGTATGGACGGCAGAAGGACAATTCCGTTTCAGCTATCTAACGGATGTGATACTGTGACAATAAAATAGCTCCCGCTGA
>ONJE01000160.1 GCA_900318045.1 uncultured Eubacteriales bacterium | reverse complement strand
AGTTAGCGTTTGGAACGCGGCAGTCGCTATTTCTAATCCCTATTCCCTAATCCCTAATCCCTGCGCGTCAGCTCGACAAATCAGAATTTACCTGCCTGATTCGTTCCCCGGCAAGCATAATGTATGCGTCATTTCCAAACAGGCCCTTACGTCACCGCGACGGTGAGCGCCCCGAAGAACAGCACCAGGCCCACCACCATCAACAGCTCCTGCTTCCAGCGCCGCGCCAGCAGCCCGGCGCACTCCCGCATGAAGGCATTCGGCCAGTACCACCAGCGGGTGCGCGCCCCCATGCCTTCGGCCTCGAGCCCCGCCAGCCGCGCCCATACGCCGCTGCGGAACACGTGGTAGTTGGTAGTGGCGAAGGCCACCTTGCCGCCGGGATTCACGGCGTCGGTCAGGACCTTTGAAAAGGCCATGTTCTGGAAGGTGTTGGTGGACCGGTCTTCGGGCAGGATCAGCCCGTCGGGCACCCCCTGGGCCAACAGGTATTGGCGCATGGCCTCGGCTTCGGCCATGGTCTCGTTCGCCCCCTGGCCGCCGGAGGGCACCAGCATCGCGGTCTTGCCCATGCGGGCGCGCTGGTCCCGCCAGAAATCCAGGGCCTTGTCCACCCGGCCCCGCAACAGCGGCGTCAGCGTGCCGTCCTTGCGAAACAGGCAGCCCAGTATAATGATGAAGTCCCGGTCCGACGAGGGCACGTGCTTCGCCGCCAGCAGCCCGCAGACCGCCGCGCCGATGAGCATGCATTCGAAGTAGGCAAAAACCGTGCAGTAGACGTCCTGCACGACCATCTGCACCCGAAAGCCCCCGGAGGTGGCCGCCAGGCTGCGGCTCTGCATGCAGATGGCCAGCCCTTCCCCTGCCAGCAGCCCCAATCCCACCAGCAGCCCCAGCGTATTCTTCAACCGCGCCTGCTCGTGGCAGAGCAGCACAACGTTGCTGACGCACATCGCCACCGCGAAAACCACCAGCAGCGGCAGCGTGATGAGCATGAAGTTGAAGCCCGCGCCGGACAGGGCGGCGTAGACGTCCAGCATCCTGAATTCCCGGGGCTCGATGGCGTGGCGGAGGGTCAGGTTCAGCATGGCGACCCCCGTCACCAGCGTGAACAGGCCGAAGCCCACGTAGTAGATGGTGTCGTAGGCGTAGAAGGCCGGGCCCCTGGCCCCGCGAAAGGCCCGGGCCATGATGAGGGCCGTGCCCAGCCAGAATACCGTCAGCGCCGCCATCACCAGGCTGTCGCCGGTGAAGCCGCCGGTGTCATAGTCGTAAACCGTCAGGAAGCGGTCCACCCGGTAGTGCTGGGTGGACAGCGTTTCGCCGCCCGGGCCCCGCACCTCGTACCAGATTTCACCGGGCTGCGTGGCTTGAAGGGTCACCCGCACGTCGTCCCCGGTGGCCGTGGGCGTGCCGGGAGTGACGATACCACGGTTGCCGTCGCCCGGGATGAACCGCATCTCCCCGCCCCCGCCCTGCGTGCGGGCCACGGGAATGCGGTCCAGATAGGTGTTGCGCAGCAGCAGACGCCCTGCGGCGCACAGCAATATAAGCGCCATGCCCAGCAGCGCCACCTGTTTGACCACTTGCTTCATAGGTACCTCGTTTGTAATTTGCCGGCGAGCCCGTTTTACCACATTTCCTGACACCGATTATACCACCAAACCCCCTGAGAATCAAATCCTTTCCGATATCTTGTAGAATTATCATTTGTCTGCTACAATATCGGGCGTAACATTGAGCACACCGAAGGGAGGCGGCGCGGATGGGCGAACCGGCAAGGGCCCCGGCGAAGGCGAAGCCAGTCGCGGGAAAGAAGCCCCCGGCGGCGAAAAAGAAGCCTGCCGCAAGGGCGGAAGCGCCCGCGAAGGGGAATCGGCGCGGCCACATTGGCCTTGCGCTGTTCGCCTTTGCGGTGGCGGCGGCGCTGCTGTACCTGTCCGGCGGGGTGAAGCCCCGGCAGGGCAGCGTGGGCGCGGACGCCGAGATCGCCGCCAACCGCGCCCTGCTGGCCGACCTGTCCGCACGGGAGCCCATCGACCTGAACGCCGAGCTGAAGCGCCGGCGCAAGGCGGAGCTCATCGAGCGGCAGGGCATACTGGTGGACGACCTGGAGGCCGAAAAGCAGAAGATACTGGCCATGACCGACGCCGACTGGAACCGGGCGGACATCGCCCGCTGGTTCGAAAACGCCGCCATCGTGGGCGATTCCATCGTCCGCCAGGTGCGCCTGTTCCACTTCCTGGACGCTCCGGTGTTTGCCGAGGGCGGCATCCACCTCTCGGTGGACCTGCCCCTGCTGGACGAGGTGGAGGCCGCGAAGCCATCGGTGGTGTTCCTGTGCTTCGGCATGAACGACGTCGGCGTGTTCGAGGACCGGGTGGACCGCTACGTGGACCGCTACTGCAACGTGATCCGGCGCTTGCAGGCCAGCCTGCCCGACGCCGCCATCTACGTCTGCGCCGCGCTGCCGGTGACTGCCGAGCGGCTGGCGGAGGAGCCCAAGTACGGCTACCTCGGCCTGTACAACCGGGAGATGGAGAAGGCCTGCCCCGGCGCGGGAGCCTATTTCGTCGATTCCGGCTTTATACTCGAGGGCCATCCCGAACGCTACAACGTGGACGGGCGGCATCCCAAGGAGGAATACTATCCGATGTGGCTGACCTATTTGGCCGATCTGGCGGGGCTGAACCATGACTGAGCGCAGAAGGCGGGCGCCCCTGCGCCGCGGCGCGGGCGCCGGGGCCCAGCGTCGCTATACCGTCGTCAAGTGGGCGCTGCTGGCGGCGCTCATCGCCTACGCCGTGCTGGTGGTGGGCGCGAATTCCGCGCGGAACGTGGACTTCGCCGTCATCCGGAGCGCCATCGCCGCCGCCCCCGGCGTCTCCGGCCTGAAGCCCCTGGACGAAAACGGCTTCCAGGAGCGCATGGACGCCTCCCCCGCCCCCTGCGAGGGCTGGCTGATGTTCGGCTCGGATGACATCATGGATGTCTCAGAGGTGATGGCGGCCAAGGGGAACGCGGCCGCGCTGGACGATCTCGAATCGGCGGTGCAGCGGCGTCTGGAGGCCCAGCTGGCGGTGTTCCGCAGCTACGGCGTGAACCAGAAGGACCTGCTGGAGGGGGCGACCGTGCTTCGGCGGGGCGACTATCTTTTCTACGCGGTGGGCGAAAGCGCGGACCAATGGACGGACGCGTTCCTCGCCTGCATACGATAGGAGGGCGGACGGCACATGGTATTCAGCAGTCTGCACTTCCTGTACATATTCCTGCCCGTGGTGATGCTCGCGCACCGGCTCGCCCCCCGGCGGCTTCGCAACGGCGTGCTCCTGGCGGCCAGCCTGTGGTTCTACGCCTGGGGCGAGCCGGTGTACGTGGGGCTGATGCTGTTCAGCGTGGCCTGGAACTACGTCACCGGGCTCCAGCTGGGCGCGGCGGCGCGTCCCTCCCGCAAAAGGGCCATACTCGCCGGCGCGGTAGCCGTGAACCTGGCCGTGCTCGGCTTTTTCAAGTACTACGGCTTCCTGGTGAATACGCTGAACGGGGCGCTCGGCCTGCACCTGCCCGACTACAACCTGCCGCTGCCCATCGGCATATCGTTCTACACCTTCCAGGCGCTTTCCTACATCATCGATGTGTACCGGGGCACGACGAAGCCACAGCACGGTTTGGTGGACTTCGCCACCTACATCACCATGTTCCCCCAGCTGGTGGCGGGCCCCATCGTGAAGTACGCCGACATTGAAGCCCAGCTCCGGAAGCGCCACGCCTCGCTGGCCCAGGTGGGCCAGGGGCTGGAGCGGGTGATCCTGGGCCTTTCCAAGAAGGTGCTGCTGGCCAACAACCTGGGGCTGCTGGCCGATTCCATGCGCGCCGCGCCAAGGCTGTCGGTGCTGTCGGCGTGGCTGGGCGCGGCGGCCTATGCGCTGCAAATCTACTTCGACTTCAGCGGCTATTCCGACATGGCCATCGGCATGGGGCGGATGCTGGGCTTCAGCTTCGCCGAGAACTTCGACTACCCCTACCGCGCCCGCAGCGTCACCGGGTTCTGGCGGCGCTGGCACATCTCGCTGTCCGGCTGGTTCCGGGATTACGTGTACATCCCCCTGGGCGGCAACCGGGTGGGCGTGGGACGGCATATCCTGAACCTGCTGGCGGTGTGGCTGCTGACGGGCCTGTGGCACGGGGCCAGCTGGAACTTCGTGCTGTGGGGGCTGTACTACGCCGTGCTGCTGATACTGGAAAAGTACCTGACCGGCAGGGTGCTGGCAAAGCTGCCCGCAGCCGTCGCACGGACGCTGACGCTCATACTGGTGACGGTGGGCTGGGTGATATTCAGCAATACCGACTTTTCCGACATGGGGCGCTACCTGGGCTTTCTGGTGGGCATCGGGGCCGGGGGCTTCGCCGACGGCACGTTCCTGTACGCCCTGCGAAGCAACGCCCTGCTGATCGCCTTCGCGGCGCTGTGCTGCGGGCCGGGGCTTCGGCAGTGGCAGCTGCGGCTGACGGGCAGGCTGCCCGCGCTGGCGCTGGTGCTGTTCGCCGCGCTGCTGGCGGCCTGCACCGCGTATCTGGTGCACGGCAGCTACAATCCGTTCCTGTATTTCAGGTTTTGATTCATGGCGGCACGCTGCCCGCCCTGACGGCCTTATTTCAGTTTCTGAGGTATCCTGTATGAAAAAGAAACGCCTGTTCTTCCTGCGCGCCACGGCCATCATGGTCCTGGCGCTGGTGGCGCTGCTGGACATTGCCTTCCTGCTGCAGAAGAACCGGGCCACCTCGCCGCTGGAGAACCGCAATTTGCAGCAGCGACCCGCGCTGACGCTGTCGGGGCTGCTGTCCGGGCGCTTCGAGAGCCGCTTCGACAGCTACGTCGCCGATCAGTTCCCCTTCCGGGACCGCTGGATCGCGCTGAAGTCCACGTTGGACCGGCTGGCGGGGCAGACGAAATCGAACGGCGTGTTCCTGGGCAAGGACGGCCATCTGATCCAGGACTTCGCCGCCCCTTCGGAGGAAAACTACCGCCGCACGATGGACGCGCTGGCAGGCTTCCTGAACCGGCACGACGACCTGAGCGCCTGCGTGATGGTCGTCCCCACGGCGGTGACGGTGCTGGCGGACGCGCTGCCCGCGCTGGCGGACGCCGGGGACGAGGGCGGCTACCTCGACCGACTGGCGGAGGATCTGTCCGAGACCCACGCCGCCTTCATCGACCTGCGGGGCGCATTCGCCCGGGCGAAACCGACCACCCGGCTGTACTACCGCACCGACCACCACTGGACCAGCGACGCCGCGCGGCTGGCCTACCTGGAGCTGGCGCGGGCCGCGGGCCTGCCCGAAAACACCGACGCCTTCCAGCGCCGCCTGCTGTCCGGCAGCTTCCAGGGCACCCTGTCCGCCGTCAGCGGCTTTAGGATGACGGACAGCGAGGACCTGTGGGCGTATGTGCCCGGGGACGGCGCGCCCCAGACGGTGGTCACCTGGGTCAACGAAAACCGGCGCAGCGCGTCGCTGTTCCGGGAGGAATGGCTGGATACCCGGGATCAGTACGCCGTTTTCCTGGGGGGCAACTTCCCCGAGGTGCGCATAGAGACCACCCTGGACAACGGGCGCACGCTGCTGGTGCTGAAGGACTCCTACGCCAACTGCCTGATACCGTTTCTGACCGCGGCGTACCAGAAGATCGTGGTGGTCGACCCCCGCTACTTCACCGGGGATATCGAGGTGCTGATGGGCGCCGAGGGCGTGAACGAGATCCTGGTGCTGTACAACGCAGAAACCCTGGCCGAGGATACCGCCCTGCGGGGAGATGTGGGGGAATTATGATGGGCTTAGTAAGGAACTGGCGTGATGACTCCCTCAGTCAGCCTGCTTAGCGCTTTCCAAAAGCCTCCCTCTCAGAGGGAGGTGGCCCCGTAGGGGCCGGAAGGAGTCCGTCACCCCATATCCTGACTAACACCATTATGATTTGTCGCCTCGCGACAAATCAGGATTCCCCCACCTAAAAACCGGATTTGCCGACGGGCAAATCCGGTTTTCGTCATGCGCTTTTCCGCCGTGCCAGCCTCCGGCGCAGCCGTTTTCGCGCATCGGCGATGCGCAGGGCACTGGCCGCGATTACGACGACGCAGGTGAGCAGCAGGAACCCCTTCACCGACGCCTTCAGGAACAGGTCAAGGTCGGGCTTTACGAGATCCAGCAGCAGCAGGACCAGCGTCGCGGCGCAGAGCACGGCGCTGATGGCGGAAAGCACCCTTCCGGTCGTCTTCATGCGGCCGCCTCCCCATCATCCCGGGCGGCATGCTTCGCCCTGTGTGCTTCCGGCACCGCCGGAGTTTCCGTCGCCACCGGAGCTTCCGGCGCCGCCCGCTTCGCCTGCGCCCTTCGACGGGGCCTGGGCCTGGGCAGCAGCACGTCGGCCAGCACGATCAGGCTCATCGCCAGAAGCAGCCCCTTGGTCAGGCCGTTGTCGATGAAATTCATGGCACTGTTCACCCGGTCGATCAGGAAAAACACGATGTACATGTTCGCGATGAGTATGGCCGCATGGGGCAGCATCGCGCGCAGCTTCTTTGGCATGTGGCCACCTCCCGTCATGAGACCTTGTCGACGACGATGATGAAATCGCTGGCACTGCGCCCGCCGCCGGAGGGCCGGTTCACCAGCGTGTCCTGCCGGGCCAGCAGCGAGGTCTGGCCGCCGTCCAGGTTGTAGGCTGCCGTGCAGCCCAGCCCCTCCATCACCATGGAAAGGCCGTCCAGCTTCACACCCTTGGAGGTATCCAGCCGCCCGTCCACCACCACGAAGCAGTAGTGCCCCGGCTCGTAATAGCCGAAGGCCGAACGGGGATGGCGCTTGATCATGTGGCTGTCGGCGTTGAATTTGGTCATGGCGTGGCCGCTGTCGTCCAGCAGCCGGGGGCCGAAGTGCCAGATCTGGTACGCCCCCTCCGCCATGGCCTGCTTCGCGTTGAATTGCTCCGGGGTCAGGGTTTCGAAGCTGCCGTCCCAGTACAGCACGGCCACGTCCCGTATGTTCTTGGCGTCCCGGTAGAGTATGCCGTTGCGGGCCACCACGCCGAAATCCCGGGAGCCGTAATAGTCGCCGTTCATCGTGACCACGCTGCCGGTGCGCCGGGCGACCTTGGTGATCCACTCCTTGTAGCCCCGGCCAAAGGTATCCTCGGCCAGCGCCGTCTTCAGGCAGGAGATGTCGGCGATATAGATGTCCGCGTAGTACACCCGGGACATCAGCTCGTCGAAGTACTTCTTCTGGAAGGTGATGTTCAGGTTGGCGCTGCGGTAGGAGTTGTCGGTCTCGATGACCTCGCCGTCGGTGAACTTGTCCGCGAACTTGTTGCGGAAGCTGCCCACGGGCTCGGGGGTAGGCTCCGGGGTGGGATCGGCCTCGGGGAGGATGGGGTCGCCCTCGTCGTCGTATTCAACGGCAACGGTGGCGGTGGCCACGGGCGCGGCGCTGTGCCTCACAGACGCTTCCCGGGTGGACACGATGCCGGTGGCCTGCTGGCGGCTGGGCAATACGTGGTGGGGCAGCGCGTACAGCACCAGCGCCAGGCCCAGGGCCAGCAGGTGCGCGAGCGCCACCATCCACGCCGGCCTGGGCCGGCGGCGCAGCAGGGCGCGGAGCCCTCCCCCGCCCTTCTCCGGCCCGCCGTTACCGCTGGAAAGCGCCATATTCTGCAACCCCTCATTCCTTGTTAGCGTCGGTCTTCCCCGAACATTACGGACAGTTTATCATAATGAAATGTTGCGGTCAAGTATTGTTGTTTAACTTGCGTTGAAAATAAAAATCTAATATAATGAAAGAGTAGTAACTATTCAGTCAGGTAAATTCTGATTAATCGAGCTGTGCTCGATAAATCAGAATTGAGTGATTAGTGGTTAGTGGTTAGTGGCTAGTGGTAGTGCAAATCCCTTCGGGATTTGTTTGATTCAAGGGAAGCAGCAGAGGTTTCGCGTTTTTCAGTCCTTTAATCAAAAG
>ONJE01000255.1 GCA_900318045.1 uncultured Eubacteriales bacterium | reverse complement strand
AGCCGGATAGCGTTCCATTTTTCCAATCATGAACAATCCCAAAAAACCGGGGGATGGGCGCTTGGACCCATCCCCGTCAATCATTTTTACCCGTCGTAGCTTTATGTCACTTCACCGTCACCCTGTCGCCTTCATGCAGGCCCACGCCGCTGGCCTGGATCAGTATGACGTCGTCTTCGACCTTGATATAGGCGTTTTTCAAAGGCACCGTATAGGCGTCTATGAGTTCGCCCGTCACGGGGTTTTTCAGGCTCGCGTCCATCTGCGTCAGCACGATCTTCCTCACGCTGCCGTTGCCATCGATATAGGCCCCATGGTCCAGGGATAACCCGTTATTGCCCTTTGGAAGTTTCTCCAGGGCCTTCACCCGCTCGTCTTCGGTGACGGGCTCGCCATTTTCGGCGTTGGCGGCGCTTGCCCCGAGATCCTCATCCGCATTTGAAGCGTTGATATCATAGGCCGTGTCGTTCAAGGCATCGAGCTGGCCAAAGGCGACCGGTTCATCCGCGTCCTCTTCCTGCGCCGCATCGGCGGGCAGCTCCACTTCCTGCTCCAGCTGTTCTTCCTCTGCGGGCTGCTGGGGCTGCTGCCCTTCGTCTGCGGGTTGCTGGGGCTGCTGTTCCTCTTCCGCAGGCTGCTGGAGCTGCTTCACATCCACAATATCATATATGGCCGATTCCCGGAACCGGAACTGCACCGTACCTTCGGCCTCGATTTCATAGCTCCCGTTGATTGCCCTGTCATAGACAAACACGCGCGCTTCGCCGTCAAGGTCAAGTCCTTCCACGCGCACGAGCGGCAGTTTCACACCATCGGCGGGACGCAATGCGTTTCCATTCCCGTCCAGTACGTTGATGGCATACAGGTGGTGCGTCCCCTGCGCCGACGACCCGATCGCTTGCACCGCGGCCTGGGCCACGTCGGCGTCAACCGCTTCCACGCTCAACCTGGCCTTCGCCGGGAATGCGCCCGCATCCGCCGTGACGGTGAAACCCGCGTCCCCGACGGCTGCCGTCTGCTCAAAGGCGACAGGCGCTGGTGATTCAGGCGCATTGCTGACAAGTCCGGCTTCAAGCCCCGGATCGAGCAAACCCCCAAGGTCGATATTCCCGACCCCGTCGCCGGATAAACCCGTGGCGTCAATGGACGGGTCGCCGTCTATGGTGACGTTCTCCAACATGACGCCGTCATCGATGACAGTTTCATCGATGGACGCCTCCTCCGAGAACGCGACGCCCGGTATCGCAAGCATCAACGCGACCAACAGTGCCAATACTCTCTTCATGGTTCGTCCCCCCTGGAGATAATGCACATATAGTATACGGGAATGGTTAATATTTACATAATCTATTATAGCACAGCCGGATTGCAGTGTCTACAATTCATGCACTTCATTTATATACTGAACGCCTCCAAAAAGTTACTGCTCAGCGTAGACTCCCTCAGTCACGCTTCGCGTGCCAGCTCCCTCAGGGAGGGAGCCTTTTGGTGTGAGAATGCGCCTTACAGGCTCCCGTTCAGGCCCCCTCCCCGAGGGGGCTGGCTGGCCTTCAGGCCAGACTGAGGGAGTTTATCAGGGACGCTGAGCTGTAACTCCAAAAACGAATGTTCCTCCCCACGCTGCTTCCACCCCACCAGCGTGTCCAGCTGTACCCGGTGGATGCTGTTGAAGATGTTCTGCTCCACCTTGGGATTGGTTCGATGGAGGTCGGCGATCAGGCGCTTGATTTCCTGGCGCTTGGAGGCGGTCTCGTCCAGCGCGGCGCTTTCGCTCAGGCGGCAGGCACAGCGCAGGAATTCCAGCCCGAAGGCGTCCCGCCAGGCCAGTATGTCGGCCTCCCGGACCCGGTACAGCGGGCGGATCAGCGCCATTCCGGGAAAGTTCTTCGCCTGCAGCATCGGGGGCATGGCCTGGATCTGCCCGCCGTAGAGCATGGCCATCAGCGTGGTTTCTATCACGTCGTCGAAGTGATGCCCCAGGGCGATCTTGTTGCAGCCCATGTCACGTGCCCTGCCGTACAGGCAACCCCTGCGCATCCGGGCGCACAAAAAGCAGGGGTGCTCGTCCTGGGCGTTGGCCACCTCGAACACGTCGCTCTCGAACAGCGTGTATGGAACCTCCAGCCGCTTTGCGTTTTCCTCTGCCCGGCGTCGGTTTTCGGGACTGTAACCCGGGTCCATGATCAGGTAGACGGCCTCGAAGGGCGTTTCACTGTGGCGCTGGAGCAGCCGCATCAGCACCGCAAGCAGCATGGAATCCTTGCCGCCGGAGATACACACGGCGACCCTGTCCCCCGGCGACAGCAGGCGGTATTCCCGTATGGCGCGCATAAAGGGCCGCCAGATGGGCTTGCGCAGGTCGGTCAGCAGGCGTTGTTCCATGCGCTGTATGGGGCTGAGTTCACGGGCCATGGCCGCGCCTCCTTCGATTCTTTTGCCGCCATTTTACCATAAAAACGGGCTCGGGGAACAGCGCGAGGTCGAATTTACTGCATAGAAATATTAATTTTTAATAAAATTTAAGACGATTATGTGTCAAATCCGGGATTATTTGGTATCTATGCTTTTACTGGCACTATTTTTGTAATACAATATAAAAGGTGGATGATAATCACTGCAAGGGAGTTATAATATGAAACATATCAGAAAGGCGGTCATCGCCATACTGCTTCTGTTGATTACCCTGCCCTGCATCGCAACCGCAGCCACTCGCTACACCGGGTACATCAGCAAGAACACCTACGTCTACAAAAAAGCCTCCACATCGTCAAAGAAGGTGGCCATCGCCCGCAACACGAAGGTGTATGTGATCGGCACCAGCGGCAGGTTCTACAAGATCCAGAATACCAAGAACGGCGCCAAGGGCTATGTCCTGAAGGGCTGTGTTTCCAAGAAGAAGGTCGAAACGCCGACCCCGACCGATACCGACCCGGACGATACTGGCACGGACGATACCGGCACCGGCACGGACACCGGCGCCCTCTCCTGGAAGTCCAAGGTCGTAAAGCTGGAATGGTTCAAGAACGGCAAGGACGTGATGAAGAAGGGGACCTACGCCTACCTGTACGACGTCGATACCGGCATCAAGCTGCGCATCAAGCGCATGGGCGGCTCCAACCACGCCGACGTTGAGCCGGCCACGAAGGCCGATACCACCAAGCTGAAGCAGATCGCCGGGGGCAAGTTCTCATGGACATGTCACGCGGGCATCCTCATGGCCAATGGCCAGTATGTGGCCTGCTCGTACAACACCATGCCCCACGGCGACCAGACCATCAAGGACAACGGCTACGACGGCCAGTTCTGCCTGCACATGGTGGGCAGCAAGACCCACGGCAGCGACAAGGTCAACCCGAACCACCAGGCCTGCATCGACAAGGCCTACAAGTGGGCCCACGGCTGATCATCCCTCGATATGAAGCGCCCCCATCGGTTGCATACCGGTGGGGGCGCGCTGTTAGGAACTGTAACGAAACAAGTTGCTCAGATTGCTTATACTAATCTCAACCTAAACCTATACAATCATGCGGCATCTTTTCCACCATACCGGCGTTGAAGTCCCTTGACTTGCCTTCGCGGAGGTTCCTTATTACTGACCGGATTTGGCATCGGCGGCGTTCTCCGCAGGGGTATCCACGGCGTCGTCCACGGCGTTGCCGAGGGCATCGCCCGCGTCCTTCGCCGCGTCGCCGACGTCCTTCGCCGCGTCTGCCGGTCCGGGCTGCTCCGTGGGCGCGGGCTCGACGGTGGCCTGCGGCGGCGCTTCGGTGGGCGTGGTGGTCGTGGTGGTCGTCCGGCGCTCGCAGGCCGCCAGAGCCAGAGCCAGCAGCGCAAGGGCCGCCGTCAGCAAAAGTACCTTTTTCATGGGCTTGTCCTCCTGAATGGGTTTATTGGTTTACAGACAATAGGATATTCAGGAGGCGGGGGAAAAATACCAGAAAATTCAGATATATCGAGCTATTAGCAGAAATGCAAAGGGCAGTGCAAAGGGAACAGTCAACAGGGAACAGGAAAAGCCGCGCACAGGGCGGTACAACCAAGCCAAAGCATTAGAGTGTGTTTCTAAAATGCCTGAAGCGCAATTTCAGCGTCTTTGCCTGCATTTCTGCGTTGATTTCTCTTGACTTGCTGCCAGCAAGCCTGCGGAAAATCGCCTTGAAATGCAAGCAAATCCACT
>ONJE01000169.1 GCA_900318045.1 uncultured Eubacteriales bacterium | reverse complement strand
TAATAGAAAATACTATCTGTATCGACACTGAACTTCTGTGCTAAAGCCTTACTACTTCCAGTATTTGTAGTACGCTGCCAAATAATCTCATTAACGAAATTATCTTCACCAAAGATTTCATCCATCAGGATTTTAACATAATGTCCGATATGCCAATCCAAGTGAACAAATATAGAGGCGTTGGGGCTCATGACACTTTTGATCGCCATGAGATTCTCATACATCCAGTTCAGGTATTTTTCTTTATCCCATACGTCACCATACATTTTCTCTTCGAAAACCCTGAGATCCTCGAAATCGAGTTCCTGCTCAGCCTGGGCGATGGCCTCGGCCACCTTGGGGTTCCGGCGGATAAACACCTTTTTCGCATAATCTGCACCACTGGCAAAGGGCGGGTCTATGTAGACCAGGTCTACCTGGATGCCCTGATCTTTTAGCCAGGCGCAGGCGGAAACACACTCACCACGGATCACCATATTGCCGTCGGGGTTGTCGCCCACGGTTTCCACCTTTTCCATCTCATACAGGGGCATGCCGCGCTGCAGCACCATGGAGGCGTCGTCAGCGCCCTTATAGCGGAGGATTCGGTTAAAATTGACCAGAACCGCCTGTCCCTCAATCGGCTCCGGTATAAATGGCACGTATTTGATCGGCATGTTCAGTTTCCTCCGTTTTTCAGCATCGAGTTGGTGATGCCTTCAGCGACTGCGCTAATAAATCCTGTCGCTACGGCTTTTGCAGTTTCTACCAACATCGGAAGTCCCTTGTCCTTAATTGTCTTCTTAGTTTTCGCCCATACAGTATCATCCCGTACCGTCTCTATAAAATCTTGTCCAGCTGAGGTAAGGTCTCGCACATAGAAGTCGATCACGCCGTCGATATTATCAGCGGTTATACCGTTGTATTCTTTTATCAAGCCTGCATCATAAAGCATCTGGCAATGATAAGCCACAGTCTGCATATCATACCCTTCTATAGGCAGATCCCAAAGCGTTTCAAAGGGCTTCGCTTCCTCAATTCTCAGAAGGATTTTTCGCTGCAAATCCAAGTCTCTTTTCATGTACAATGCCTCCTGCTTTCCTGCTCATTCCGAGATTATTGGAAGAAAGTGGTTATCTTTTGATGCACAGTGTTGATGCGCTCGCTCTCTGACAGCGTATCCTCAAGATAGAGGTACTCGAAGCGTTCATAGCCGAACGCCGCATTGTTGCCGCGCAGGAATTCCGTTTCCATGAAGGCACGCTTATCCCTGAAGGTGGGATCGTTGGCATAGATGCTGCCCTTGGTCTCAACGATAATCGCCTTGTGGATTTTGCCCTCCCGGCGCTGGATAATCAGGAAGTCGGGCGTATACATGCCCACATACTGCCAGCTCCGCTCCGCACGCTTAAAGCAGCGGATTTTGAACTCCGTCATGGCCCGGTCGCCGTTGTAGTAGACCTCCAGGCCGAGGGAATCCATCTCTTGCAGCTTCAACGCCTCATCCAGGAATGTCTGCTCAAAGCTGCTGTCCGTCCTGTAGGGCAAATAGTGGAAGGAACGGTCCTTCCCAGGATGCGACTGGCTGTCCCGGAGCAAAATGCGCAGGATTTCCGTGCTATTCAGCTTCCGGGCCATATCGATCATCTGCTGGGTGTCCTTGCTCACCTTCAGCTTCCCGGCATCGTCCTGGACAATACGCTCCACCATGTCCTGCTTGGGATAGTAGTTCTCCGGCTGCGCGGTCCTGATAATAGGCGTGAAGTTGGCAATGTTCAGCAGGCTGGCCTCGGCAGGTAAGATCTCCTCTGTCGTGTTGAAGGTTCGCTTCGCACTGAACGCCTTGCGGATAGCCTGATCAATCCTGGAACTGTAATAGCGGACACCGTCGCGCTCATAGGTCACGCCTAGATATAGCTTATATAAAGCGTCACGGCAGGCATCCAATGCCTGAGGGGAAATCATGCCGAAGCTGCCCTTGACGATGCGATGCAGCCACGTCGGGAAGGTCGCGTGAACCGTGCCATATTCTGCGTCATCGACGCTGATCCCGGATATCTCCATCGTGAAATCGGTGGTTTTGATGATGGGTGCAAGCGTCCGCGCATCGTCGGCAGCCGTCGGGATTGCCATCTGAGGATCAGCTTCCTCGACGATGAGGGTTTCATAATTGACCTTCAACTGGTAGAAGTCAACCTTGGGCAGCTTCAAATAAGCCGTCCGGTCGTACCGATTCAGAGTGAACGTCGGATTGTCCGCCTCGGCAAATTCCTTCAGGGAGATATGGTGCGCCTGCTGCAGCTGGGCGTTCAACTTTTCGGCGTTGCTGTCGTTCAGATAGATCAGGGCCGTTTCAGGCGCGTCCTTGTCCACCTGGCGCAGGCAGCGGCACGAGGTTTGCAGCACCATGTTCTTCGGGCAATCGCCTTCCTGGGAGAGGATGATGCCGGTGAGGCTGCGGCAATCCCAGCCCTCCTTGCCGATTTGAACCAGCAGGACGATGCGGATGCGGGAGAAGGGTTTGTCCAGGGAATCAAATTGCAGCTGGCTGTCCGTTGGTTGCGGATAGCGTTTATTTCCTTTGTGGAACCTGAGTATGGCGTCAGAACCGAAGCCATACTCGGCAGCGATGGCGGACACGAGCGGATAGACTATCTCTTCCAGCTTCTCTATCGTCCCGCAGTAGATGCCCAGCTTGGCGACGGTGCCGTCCTGGTAAACGGTGTCCCTATAGGTGTCCAGGAATTCCCGCACACCCTTTTCGATGATGACCGGGCTTTCCGCTACCTCCGCGATCTTCACCCGAGGGCGTTTCAGGAAGTTGCCGATGCCGTCGATCAGCGGATAGTAGTATACAATGTTGGTAATCTCAGCTGTAGCCACCGACAGCTTATCCGCAACGGTGATCTTTTCGGCCTTCTCCAAATAGGGTGTACCGGAGAAACCAATTACAGCATTGATGCGCTGGCCCTGGCTCCATCGCGTTACCACGGCGCGCAGCTTAATATCATTGCTTACGGCGTGGTGGACTTCGTCGATGAATATGGAGAGGGACGGCAGTTTGCCGATGAGATTGCGCAGTTCGTGGGGATCGTCCTCGTCATCAAACATACCCATCTGCCAATCCCTGTCCGGCAGGCGATCAAGGATCACCTTCTCGGCATTCGTCACGGCCACCAGCCCAAACAGGTCGGATAACGGCTGATGGCTGGCAATCTTCTGGACGTTGGGATTCTTGGTCCGGTTGGATTTATTGGAGGATTTTGCCTGATCCAGCACCTCAAAGCTGATGACGCGCTTGAGCTCGCTGGCGGCAGGCTCCGGGATCACCCATGAAGGATCGAAGTTCTGGATGGTTTTCAGACTGGGAACCACCGAGGATTTCAGGCCAGAGGGCGCAAAGATGATGAAGTTGTGGGCAAACGCCGGGTTGGCCGGTTCGTTCATGGCGAAATACAGATCGATGTATATAAAGGCCGCCATGAGATAGGTTTTCCCGGCACCCATGGGAAGGCTGAACAGATAGTCGGTGTAGGATAGCTTATAGAAGGCATCGTGGAAGAACTGGTGGTAGTCTATGGATTCAGGCGCTGCCTTGATCTGCTTCTCCAGCTTTTCCGATACCTGCTCACCACGATCATTCCGGAGCGTGGCGTATTCATACAGCGCAGCGGCAGCCGGATTGCTCTTGAGGGTGTCGCGTACCTTGGCAGAGAGTTCGGCTTCATCAAGATTCAAGGTGTTAAAGGCACCACGGTTGAAAAGGGCGGCGAGGGGCTGGGCTCCACAGGCGATCTTGAGGAAAAGATAAGTCTTTATAGCCTCGACCTGGGCATCGCGCATCTGGCCCTTCTTCTCGATGTACGCAATCAATTCCTTGACGGTGCATTCATCGGATTGGAGCCATATATCCCGCTTGGCCTCGATCATCTTGTAGAACATCGGTCATTTCCTCTCGAGTATCTATAAACTCTTATTATATTACCATATATAAAGTTAAAAAGTAAACGAAAAAATCATCGTGCACTGTCTATATTTCTTTCTTGATTTCTTTTATCGCGCGTCATTGTTTATTTCCTTGCAAATGGGCACAATAACTGATATAATCATTATGGTAACCGTGCGAAGGGCGGGCACTCATCCCGCCGGACGCGGAAAGGAAGTGCAACGATATGACAAAGAAGAACGCTGAAGCTCCCGTGACCACCGTTGAGACGCTGGAGGCGAAGCTGGCGGTGATGCGCGCCGCGCAGCGGGAATTCGGCAAGTACAGCCAGGAGGATGTTGACCGCATCTTCCGGGCCGCCGCCATGGCCGCCAACAAGGCCCGCATCCCGCTGGCCAAGATGGCCGTCGAGGAGACGGGCATGGGCGTGGTGGAGGACAAGGTCATCAAGAACCACTACGCCGCCGAGTACATCTACAACACCTATCGCAGCGCCAGGACCTGCGGCGTGATCGAGGAGGACGCGGCCTTCGGCATTAAAAAGATCGCTGAACCCATCGGCCTGGTGGCGGCGGTCATCCCCACTACCAATCCCACCTCGACGGCCATCTTCAAGACGCTGATCTGCCTGAAGACCCGCAACGCCATCATCATCAGCCCCCATCCCAGGGCCAAGAAGTCCACCATCGAAGCCGCCCGCATCGTTTACGAGGCGGCGGTGGCCGCGGGCGCGCCGAAGGATATCATCGGCTGGATCGACGAACCCTCCCTGGACCTGACCAACCTGGTGATGAAGGAGGCCGACATCATTCTGGCCACCGGAGGCCCCGGCATGGTCCGCGCGGCCTATTCCTCGGGCAAGCCGGCCCTGGGCGTGGGCGCGGGCAATGTGCCGGCGATCATCGACAGCAGTGCAGATATCCTGCTGGCGGTGAACTCCATCATCCACTCCAAGACCTTCGACAACGGCATGATCTGCGCCTCCGAGCAGAGCGTAACTGTGCTTGCCGACATCTACGATCAGGTGCGCGCCGAGTTTGAGAAGCGCGGCTGCTACTTCCTGAAGGGGAACGAGATCAAAAAGGTCGGCAACACCGTGATCATCAACGGCGGCGTCAACGCCAAGATCGTCGGCCAAAGCGCCGTCAAGATCGCAGAGCTGGCCGGCGTGAAGGTGCCCGAGAAGACCAAGATACTGATCGGCGAGGTCACCTCCACCGACATCTCCGAGCCCTTTGCCCATGAGAAGCTCAGCCCCGTGCTGGCGATGTACAAGGCCGAGACCTTCGAACAGGCGCTGGACATGTCCGAGCAGCTGCTGATGGACGGCGGCCCCGGCCACACGGCCTCGCTGTACATCAACACCACCGAGAAGGAAAAGATGGCGGCCCACGCGGCGCGGATGCACGCCTGCCGCATCGTGGTCAACACCCCCTCCAGCCAGGGCGGCATCGGCGATATCTACAATTTCCGCCTGACTCCGTCGCTGACGCTGGGCTGCGGCTCCTGGGGCGGCAACTCCGTGTCCCACAACGTGGGGGCGCTGGACCTCATCAACATCAAGACGGTGGCGGAGAGGAGAGAGAACATGCTGTGGCTGAGACTGCCCGAGAAGGTCTACTTCAAGCGGGGCTGCATGCCCGTGGCGTTGGATGAGCTGGGCACGGTGATGAACAAGAAGAAGGCGTTCATCGTCACCGATACCTTCCTCTACCAGAACGGCTATGTCAAGCCCATCACCGACAAGCTGGACCAGATGGGCATCACCCACGCCTGCTTCTGGGACGTGGCTCCCGACCCAACCCTCCAGTGCGCACAGGAGGGCGTCAAGCAGATGACCTCCTTCGGCCCCGACGTGATCATCGCCCTGGGCGGCGGCTCCGCCATGGACGCGGCCAAGATCATGTGGGTGATGTACGAGCACCCCGACGCCAACTTCGAGGACATGGCCATGGACTTCATGGACATCCGCAAGCGCGTGTACACCTTCCCGAAGATGGGCAAGAAGGCCTACTTCGTGGCCATCCCCACCTCCTCCGGCACAGGCTCCGAGGTGACTCCCTTCGCCATCATCACCGACGCCACCACCGGCACCAAGTGGCCCCTGGCCGACTATGAGCTCATGCCCAACATGGCCATCGTGGACGTGGACAACATGATGAATCAGCCCAAGGGCCTGACCAGCGCGTCCGGCATCGACGTCATGACCCACGCGCTGGAGGCGTATGTCTCTGTGATGGCGTCCGACATGACCGACGGCATCGCCCTGAAGGCCACCCAGCTGGTATTTGACTACCTGCCCTCGGCCTACAACAACGGCGCGAAGGACCCCGTGGCCCGTGAGCACATGGCCATGGCTTCCACCCTGGCCGGCGAGGCGTTCGCCAACGCCTTCCTGGGCGTGAACCACTCCATGGCCCACAAGCTGGGCGCGTACCATCACATTCCCCATGGCGTGGCCAACGCGCTGATCCTGACCTATGTGATGCGCTACAATGCCAGCGAGACGCCCACCAAGATGGGCACCTTCCCCCAGTACGCCTACCCGCACACGCTCCAGCGCTACTGCGACGTGGCTCGCTACAACGGCATCGTGGGCAAGGACGACCATGAGACCTTCGACAAGCTCATCGACAGGCTGGAGGAACTGAAGAAGACCATCGGCATCCCGGCGTCCATCAAGGACTTCGGCGTCAAGGAGGAGGACTTCCTCAAGACCCTGGACGAGATGACCGAGAACGCCTTCAACGACCAGTGCACCGGCGCGAACCCCCGATACCCGCTGATGAGCGAGATCAAGCAGCTGTACCTGCTGGCCTACTACGGCAAGGACACCAAGGAAGCCGAAAAGATCTGACGAGAGGGAGGGAAAGACAATGGCAGACAGGCAGATTCTCGAGGAGAAATCATATAAAACCGTATACCGCGAGGGCAATGTGATCGTCAAGGCGTTCACCCCCTCCCATCCCATGTCCGACGTGTTTAACGAGGCCTTCATCCACGCCTGCGTGGAGGATGCCGGCGTGCCGGTGCCGAAGCTGCTGGGCGTGAGCATGCAGAACGGCGGCTGGGCCATCTCCATGGAGTACGTGGCCGGCAAGACGCTGTCGGAGTTGGCGCAGGAGAATCCCGAAAGGATAGACGAATACCTGGAAAAGCTGGTGGACATCCAGCTGGAGGTCGGCGGCTACAGGGTGCGTCACCTGCGCAACACCCGCATGAAGATGGAGGATTCCATCAAAACGCTGACGGAGATCGACGCCAGCACGCGATACGAGCTGCTCCAGCGCATCCACGGCATGGCCCAGCATTCCAAGCTGTGCCACGGCGACCTGGTGCCCAGCAACATCGTCATCAAGGAGGACGGCAGCTGGTGCGTGTTGGACTGGGCTCACGCAAGCGCGGGCAACGCCGGCGCGGACGCCGCCATCACCTATATGCGCTTCTCGCTGGACGACCCCGAGTTCGCGGAAAAGTACCTGCGGCTGTTCTGCAAAAAGGCCGACATGCCCATACAGTACATCCAGACCTGGATGCCCGTGGTGGCCGCGGCACAGCTGACCAAGCATAAGGGGTCCGAACGCGAGCTGCTGGAGAAGTGGATCAGCGTGGCGGAGTACCAATAAGCCATAGCAGCTGTTTAGAGTGTGTTTCAAAATGCAGGGAGATGCAGTTTCGAGTGGATTTGCCTGCATTTCAAGGCGATTTTCCGCAGGCTTGCTGGCGGCAAGTCAAGGGAAATCAACGCAGAAAT
>ONJE01000015.1 GCA_900318045.1 uncultured Eubacteriales bacterium | reverse complement strand
CGCCTGCCTGGACTTCTCCTTCTCGAGAACCTCCTTTTTGGTTCGCCGGCTGTCGCGAACGACCAGGAAGATAATGACCGCGATGATGGCAAGGATCAGAGAACCAAACAGCGCCATATGATCCCTCAGCATATCGGCAAAACCGTAGGCAAAAAGCCCGTCATTATAGCGGTGCAGGAGATTTTGGGTGTATTCCACGCCGAGAATGCTGATACCGCGGTTCAACAATCTCAGCAATCCCTCGTTTCCGATCTCCACTCCAAAGCACCGCGAATCGATGTAGCTGGTCTGCCGATGGGACAGCGCGCTGTATTTCCGGTTTCTCAGAATATCGTTGGCGCGCAGCCCGTTCATCGTCGCGCAGCCCACTTTCCCGGAAATCACAGCGGAAAGACATTCATCCATGGAGTTACAGAAAGTGATCTGCGCATCAGGATAGTTGGTCCGCACAAAATAATACTGCATGCGGTTGTTCTTATTGACGGCAAAGTGCTCCGTCGTCTTTTCGCTGAATTCGCCCTTGTAGACCAGCTCGGCGGGCGCCGCGGACACTGTATTGGACTGGTAGATACCGTTCTCTTCAGAATAGTAAAGTCCGCCGCCGACCGGGAATGCGACGTCAATTTCACCGGCGTTGATCGCGGCGATCATATCGTCATAGCTTTTGCAGCCCTTGTAGATGACGTCGATGTCCGGTCGACCGATGGCATCCAGAATGGCGGGAACGATGTCTTTTACCGCTCCGTTCACATTGCCCTGACTGTCCGTATCGCAGTACGGCAGGTAGTTTTCAAGGTACCCGACATGTAGCGACGTATGGCTGTCCAGCCACTCGTGTTCGGCCTGTGAAAAGGCCCGGGCGGTAAAGCTGACGGGATAATACCTGGTCCTCAGCGTGCTCAGATAGCTCGGTTCCGCCGTTGCCAATGACGTCTGCGCGGCATTCAGCTCCGCGAGCAGATCCGGGCGGTTCTTATTGACGCACAGATAGTAGTCCGACGCGCCGAAGACGCAGATCACCTCCGCATGCTCCCGCCCGTGCGCCCCATCGCTCTCCGCCGCGAGGATATCCACGACATGGGCGTCAAAGGCATCGAAGAGCCGGGCGTAATTGGGATAGGTGACAACCGTCGCCTCGATGCCGTTGTCCTCCAGATACTGGTTCAGGACGTTCACCATCGCGCTGTCCAGAACCCCGATGGTGCTCCCGTTCAGGCTGTCAGGATTCTCCGTAATGTGAGTATCCGCGTCGTGTTTGACAAGGTAATAGGACTCGTTGCCCATGGCCGCGTCCGGATACCCGATCAATGCCTCCCGGTCCTCTCTCCACGCAAGGCCGGCAAGCAGATCGATCTCGTCGTCCAGAAGCATCTGGTAGAGCTCATTGAAGTCGCCGTATACATAGGTGTATCTCCAGCCGGTATACTCGGAAAGCTTCTGGTAATACTCGTAGGCGTATCCTGTCTTGACCCTGCCGTCCCCGGCGCCTTCCTGAAAGATCTCGTTTTCATAGTATCCGACGCGAACGGGCTGGCTTTCGGCATCCGCGGAAGCGATGGCAGGCAGGATGAAAGAAACCATAACAGCCGCACAGGCGACAAAAGCAAGTCTGCGCAAAGGCATATTGTATTGTTTCGATAAAAAGAATCTCATCGCGCCCTCCGTAAAGCCATGCTGCAGGTCTGACTGTCATCAGATGTGGCCGGACTTTTTCGGCATCATTCCGGCCTCACACCGATTACGATATGATGGTCGTCGCTGCTTCTGGTCTTGATGGCCTGCAGGATATACGGCTTCAATTTGCCTTCCCGCATCCGGCTGAAGGAAACCTCGCCCTTATCCTCCTGACTGATCCAGCGGATCAGACTGTTCTTGCTGAGCACTTCTCTGAGCCTTTCCCTGTCCTGGGCGCATACATCCTCCAGCAGCTTTTCCCTGGCGTCCCCAAAGAAATCCGTACCGCCGGGAAGGATCTCAAGGTCCCCATCCTTTCCACTGAAGAATTCAAGGAAGTGGGCGGAAACCACGTCTACATAGAAGATGCTCTCGAAATTGCTGGTCAGCGCCTCGGAAATGTTCATATAGGCCTTTTTGGTTACAGGCGTCGCCTCATACTGAACCTCCGCGCGTTTTGTGAGGAAACTGTCGAAGTCTTCAGGCGGCACCGGCTTTGAGAAATAGTAGCCCTGTACATATTCGCAGCCCATCGCCTTCAGAACCAGATACTGTTCCTGCGTTTCGACGCCTTCCGCCACAACCGGCACGTGCAGATAATCCGCGATGTCGATGATCAGCTCGATCATCCGCACGTCCCTGTTTTCTCCGAATGCACTGCGAATGAAGCTCATATCCAGCTTCAGCGCGTCGATCGGCAGGTGGGACAGCATCCCCAGAGATGAATAGCCGGTGCCGAAGTCGTCCATCTCGATGCGGAAGCCCATCCCCATTCCCCGCAGCTCCTTGGCTGTGGAAATGACCTGGTCAGAGTCGCCGGTATAGGCCGATTCCGTAATTTCAAGCATCAGATCGTCCGGGCTGAGATTGTACTCATCCAGAATCTCTCTGAAAATGCTCTTTAGATTCGGCATCAGCATATCGATGCGGGATACATTCACCGATACCGGTACGGAAAAGCCGAAACGATCTTTCCAGTCGCGTATTCTTGCCGCCGCCTCGCGCCATACAAACTGGTCCAGATCCAGGATCAGGCCGTTATCCTCAAGCAACGGGATGAACACCCCGGGACTGATCATACCAAGCTCCGGGTGGTTCCAACGCACCAGCGCTTCCGCGCTGGCCAGTACAGGCTCGTCGGGACGGATATCGTACTTGGGCTGGAAATATACCATGAAACGATTGCTTTCCAGCGATGGCCTGAAGTCCTCCAGCAGGCGCTCCCTGTAGAGCGCCGCCTCATGCATCTTTGTATCATAGATGCCAACGGCTTTCCGGTAGCCGCTTTTCACCGCGTCCGCGGCAATCTTCGCATAGTCAAAGCGGCGCTCGATCTGTAGTGATTTGTCCACCCGAGAATACACACCCATGCGAAGGCGGACCCGGTTCTTGGAAACATCCTCGTCAACAAGCCCCTCGGACGCCCTGTCCAGTATGCTCTCATAATCCTCCCTGTGCGGGCAATATATGAAGAAGGTATCCGCTCCACGGCGGCAGCATACGCCGCCAATCTCGCGGGAAATCTGCCGGATACGCTTGCCGATCCGGGAGAGTACGCTGTCGCCGTATTGCTTGCCGTACCGTTCGTTGAGCATATGGAAATGATTGACATCCAGCACAATGGCGTCCATGGGCATATCGTGATAATGCTGGTCATACATCCGAACGTAGCGGAGGAAATAATCCAGGTTCAACAGGTTCGTCAGGCTGTCGCGCTCCGTGGACTGTATGATATTCCGCTTCTCGCTGAGTTCAATACACCGGTTGACACGGACCTGTATGATTTCAGCCGAGGGGTAGGGCTTGGGAATAAAGTCAATCGCGCCGATCTTCAGGCAATCGACCTCGGCGCTCTGATCCGCCGTCATCACGATCACCGGAACGGACCTGAGCTCCTCCTCTTCCTTCATCACCTTCAGGACCTCCATGCCGCTCATCTGCGGCATCTGAAGGTCAAGCAACACGATGGCCAGATCGTCCTTATGGGTTTTGACCTGTTCCAGCGCTTCATTTCCGTCCGAGGCATACAGAACCTCATAGTCCTCCTCCAGCATATTGCCCAGAATCATCTGATTGATGTGCTCGTCCTCTACAATGAGAATATGCCGTTTGAGATTCAGTATCTCGGCGTCTTCATCCGTCGGGAATATCGGCTTTGCGGCAACCTCTGCATCCTCCCGCGAAATCGCGCCCATGCCCTTCAGAAGCTTCTTTTCTTCATACATCAACCCGTCTGCCCGTTCAAACACATCATGGAAGCTGGTGTCCGCTCCGGGCTCATAATCTGACAGGCCGCCTGAAACGACGACTTCATTGGAGCTGATGTGTTCTACAGAACGGTCATGCAGCGCCAGGACGAGCTCCTTCCTGATGAGATAATCGCGCCCGCGCAGTATCACCACAAACTCATCTCCGCCCGTCCGGTAAACCGGGCTGTGCTGGAAGATGTCGCAGACCATCCTGCTTGCCTTGAGGATGTATTCGTCGCCCGCCTTGTGGCCAAGGGTATCGTTAATGACCTTCAGGCCGTTCACATCACAGACAACAACGGCAAAAGCGTCTGCGTTGCCCGCTGAAATGGAAGCGTCGATCTGCTTCTGGTTCAACAGGAACGCATGCTTGCTTTTCACGCCGGTCAGGGGATCTGTAAGCGCGATGGTCTGAGCCTCGTCGCGCTCCTGCTCCGCCTTTTGCTCCCACTTCTGCATGGAGGTGTGGTTCACGAGCATGACGATCAGGGACAGGCCGAACAGGCCGACGATGATAAACACGCTGACATCGTCCGCCGCATGAAGCTGCTGCAGCTTCACGGCGAGGAATTCATCCTTGTCCTGTTTAAGGACCTCGGCATTCGCCGTGCCGTCCATGTAGGCAGAGATCTCCGAAACGATTTCGTTTTCCCTGATCTCATTATACCTTTCCGCCCAGGTCATGGCCATCAGCACGATAAACACCAGCAGGGCCAGCCACACGATGATGGCCTTGCCAAACCTTCTTTCATGGTCCTTGCGGATGACCCAGTTGAAATACAGCACCCCGAGGAACGACCATACGGCCATCAGCACATAGGTTTCCGTCGCGATGGTGTAGTCGGAGAAAAAGCTGGGGAAAATCAGGTAGACGGCGAAGGCCACCAGTATAAACAGGCAGATGCCGCTGATGATCCGGTTCCTCCTGACGCCCTCCTGCCCCGAAGCCTTGAACACGGCCACGGAGACAAAGCCGTAGATGATGGTGGCGCCGAAGGTGGTGGCGTCCACGATCCACCCGATGGCCGTTCTGCCGAGGAACGGTATGGGCAGGGAGACGAGCAGCACCAGAAGTATGGCGTTGACGGGGATTTCCTTTTCATTGAGATGGGCGAAGCGCTCGGGCAGAATGCCGTCCAGCGCCACGGCATAGCACAGGCGGCTCAGGGCGCGCAGCATGCCGATCAGACTGGTCAGCACCAGCGACAGCAGGGACGCCATCAGTATATTGACGCCCGTCTGGCCCAGATAGTGGTTCGCGGCGTAAAAGGCCGGAAGGCCGGCGATCCCGTCGTATCTGTCCAGGTGCGTGATATAATCGAGCCAGCCGCTGCAGTCCTCCGGATAAGCGGTAACGCTCAGCAGGATCACGAAGATGTACAGCGCCGTGGTGACGGCCACGGAAATGACCAGAATGCGGAACATATTGCTGTGCTTGAATTTGTATTCCGCGGCGGAATGGGACACGGTTTCAAATCCGATAAAGGCCCACGGCGAGATAAAGGCGATGCGGAGCACCTGCTCAAAGACGCTTTTATCCGGAAGGAAGGCCGGGCTCATGCTCATCCCGGAGCGGCTGTGCCCCAACATGGCGACAGCAAAGCAGACGGTGATGCCGACGGTGAAGATCAGCACCATGATCACCATGATCCGGGCAGTCGCCTTTTTGCTCTTCATGCACAGCAGGCCGACGAGCCACATCACCGCCAGAGTCACCAAAGCCTCCCCAAGGTAAACCTCATAGCCAAAGACCGTGAAGAGATACCCTTGTTTGAATACTGCCTGCATGAAATACCGCGCAAACAGGGGGATGCTTGTGGCGTTCGCCCAGAAGATCGCTATATAGATCAGGAACATGAACCAGGCGATCAGGAAGGCGAGGTCATAGCCGAAAAGCTGCTTCACATAGTTGTACAGACCGCCCGTGCCCGGATAACGGTTTGCCAGGAAATGATAGTGGCTGGACACCATCAGCATCATGACAAATCCGATCAGCAGGCCAATGATGGAGCCCATCGGCCCTGCCTGGGAGAGATAGGAGCTGCTGGTGACGACCAGAGAGCCCCAGCCTATGGCCGAGCCAACCGATAAAGCCCATACGGCCAAAGGCGACATGTAGGGCTGGAATTTCGTGCTATTGCCCGAAGCGGATGATGTTTCGTTCATAGGCTCTCTCCTCTTGCACGTTTTTCGTGCTGTTTTGTAGGGCACCTCTAAAAACGAACGCGGCGCCCGACGAGATGAATTTTAGACAGATTTGGCTTGCAAAAGACGCAGGCTGCCTGGTGGACAGTCAAGGTTTTTTATCAGTCGAAGATTGCTGAAATACAGCCGTCCGGCGGCGATGAGCGTTTTTAAGAGGGGCCATGTAGTTGGCTGCTTATCAAAGCGGTGTCTGCGGCGCGTTCATACGACCGCTCGAAGGCTGTATACTGGCCGGATTTTCAACATGCTGCGTTCCATTTCCCTGAATTGCCCCGATATTCCTGTGGAAAGCATCATTGCTCAAAAGATCCGTATTGGCTGACGGCTTCATCAACGGTGACGGCCCCGGTTCCGACCAGATAAGACGCGAGGCGCACCTGTACGGCAAGCGGGTCCGTGATCCCTATCACTTCCGGAGACAGCACCCGTTCCGTGGGGACATGCCCGAAGGGCTCGTACACGGAATCAAAGGACAAATCTTTCGTCGGCGTCACAAGACGTTTCACCGAGGCCATCTTGTTCAATTCCGAGCGAGAAATCAGAAAACGCATAAACTCGTTCGTCATGTCCAGGTTATCACAGGTTTTATTGACCGAGAATTCCACAGAGGGGCTGTCGACAAAATAGCCTCCGGCTTCCGACATCGGAATGGGATTAAATGAATAGGTGAAGGGCGCTTTGGAAAACGCCTCGGACTGGCTCTCCCGTTTCCCTGTTCCGGACACGGTATCTCCCGTGCAGATCATCATGGGGACGTCCCCCTCAAGGAAGCGAAGGATGACCTCTGCATAGTTGTCGCCGATCTCGCCGCATGTTTCCAGGTTGATATAACCGTTCCCGATCAGCTGCATCATCGCCTCCAGGCCCTTGCGCATGCACTCGCCCGAGGCGGGCTCCATCCCGTTCGCGGCCCGAAGCGCTTCAGGATCGCCGGCGAGGGCAGCCAGGACCTCCGGATACACCAATATGTTCATCAGGCACCCGGAAGAATCCGCGCTGTAGCCCATCATCGGGCTGGCATATCCCTTTTCAAGAAACGCCTCGCACACAGTCAGCAACTCTTCCCAGGTGGTCGGAACCTGAAGCCCTTCCTTTTCAAACAGATCGTTGTTCACCAGCATACCGTAGTTCCTGGCGAAAATCGGCACCATCAGTAATTGCCCGTTGTCATCAAGGCTCAGCAGGCTTGGACGAATGCATTCCAGGTCCAGGCCCAATTGGGGATCTGAAAGATCCTCCATATGATCAAGGACTGCCTGATAATCATCATTTCCATACATCCATGGGTTGGAGAAGAATATATTCGGGGCGTTTGTGCTCTCCAAAACCGCTCCCAACAGGTTGTTGTAGTCATCCGGCTTCAAATAGCTCAACTCAACATCGGGGTAAAACTCATTGAAGCTTTCAAACTCGGCTTCCAGCGCCTCAAAGTTGGAATAGCTTCCAATCACCGTGATCTCACAGCTGGTGTCTGTATCCAGCATCGGCTGGAATACTCCGTCGGATTCCGCCCAGGCCCGGGAAATACAGCCTATTGAAACAAAAGCAAACAGAACGGCCAGGACGACGCAAGACATTTTCTTCATTTTCTCTTTTCCTCCTTGATTCTGCGTATTTCTTTGATGACAAGCTTCAGGTCGATCGGTTTGGCGATATGTCCGTTCATACCCGCCTTCAGGCATTCCGAAATGTTTTCGGAGAAAGCATCGGCGGTCATGGCGATGATGGGAATGGAGGCCGCCCATTTGTTTGCCAGCTTCCGTATCTGTCGCGTCGCGTCCAGGCCGTTCATTTCCGGCATCTGAACATCCATGAAGATCAGATCATAGCGTCCTTCCCCGGCCTCCGCCATTTTGTCTACACAGATCCGTCCGTTTTCGGCCCGTTCTGTATTGACGCCAAACATGCCCAGCATGGTGGAGATGATCTCCCAGTTGATGTCGTTGTCTTCCGCGATCAGGATATTCATCCCGGCCAGATCGGAATAGTCATCCTCCGGTTCGAGGGGCTTTGCTTCCGTCCCGAGCAACCCGTTGATTTTCTCATACAACCTGGAACGGAACAGCGGTTTGCCGATGAATCCGTTCGCCCCCGCTTCCTTCGCCTCATCTTCGATGTCGGACCAGTCATAAGCTGAGGTCAGCAGGATGGGGATTCCGGCGTCGACTTCCGTCCGGATGCGCCTGATTGTCTCGACACCATTCATATCCGGCATCTTCCAGTCCAGAATGATCACATCGTAATCCTTTCCGGCTTCATGCCGATGGCGGGCCTTTTCCAGCGCCTCCATGCCGCTCTGCGCCTGTTCCGCGTTGATACCCAGCGTTTCCAGCGTATCCACCGCACTTTCCAGCAGGATCGGGTCATCATCCGCGATCAGGACATCAATGCCCTCTATCCGCATCTCCTCCAGCTGCTTTTCGGCGATGGGAAGATCCAGCGCAATGGTGAAGGTTGTGCCTTTTCCGGCTTCGCTCTGGCAATCGATCGTCCCGTTCATCAGTTCGACCATCTGCCGGGTGATCGCAAGCCCGAGCCCGGTCCCCTGAATGCTGTTGACCCGGCTGTCCGTCTGCCGGGAAAAAGGCTCGTACATCTTTTTCAGAAATTCAGGGCTCATGCCGATACCGGTGTCGGCAACACAATAGATCAGCCTGACGCAGCCTTCCTTTTCGCTTTCTTCCTCCCTCAGATCCACGGACACGCGGCCGCCCGGCTCCGTATATTTGATGGCGTTGGACAGAACATTGATGTAAATCTGGTTCAGCCGCAGCTGATCCGCATAAAGATATTCCTTGTCCATATGGTTGATGCGGAAGCTGAAATCAATGTTTTTTTCCTTGATCATGGGCTGGGACAGGTTCATCAGGTTCTGCACGGTTTCCACGATGGAAAAGGTCAGCGGACTCAGGTTGAGCTTTCCGCTCTCCACCTTGGAAATATCCAGAATATCATTGATCAGCGTCAGCAGATGGTTGCTGGCCAGGCGGATCTTGCTCAGGTTATCCGACACGGCTTCCCGGTCATCCAGCTTTTTTTCGGCAATGGTGGTCAGGCCAATGATCGCATTCATCGGGGTACGGATATCGTGAGACATGGTGGAGAGGAAATCGGTTTTTGCCTTGTTGGCGGTTTCAGCTGCTCTGGCTGTGACCCGCAGCTTCTTGTTGATAGAATTCATATACAGGAAATCCATCACCAGCAGGAGCAGCAATCCGAAGGTGATGACCCCGATCAGTATCCAGTTTTCCCTGACCGCGTTCAGGTCGCTGACCGGTGCGGAGCTGAGCAGTATCCAGCCTTTTGTGGAAGTAATGGGCGTATGGGCGACAATACATTCCCTGCCCTTTGAATCCAGCATGGTAAACGAGCCTGTCCCGGACAGGATATCCGCAAACAGCTGCTGCTGTGCCGGGATGCCCGGCTGATTATAGGATTTATAGAACTCGAAGAAGCTGGCGTTTTTGAACGAGCGTCCCCGGATGACATAGTTGCCGTCCGTGTCGATGATGGAAAAATCCTCATTCTCATACTCTTCCTGGGGGAAAACCCACTTTTCCTTCAGGTTGGAAGTAGGGATGACGCGCAGCAGATAAGCCTGCTTCTTCTCTCCTGTCTCCGCGTCCCGCACTGTGATTCGGTTGCAGAAAGCCAAGGACTGTTCCCCGCTCAGGGGATTGGTATAGGTTCGCGAGATATTGATTGCCGTTCCGAGATCTGCGATCCAGGCTCCGTCCCCGAGCAGTTCGATCCGCTGGTAGGAAACCTCATAATCATGCTCGGTATTCGGTTTCGGCTGCGTGGAATACCCGTTCAGGGTTTCCATATCGATCAGGTGGGCGGACGTGGTGGTATCTGCATGGGTTGCCCTGACATATGCCGCCGCTTCTTCCAGCGTCAGGTCCTGGCTGTTGATATACTGGGCCCAGTTGTCACAGATTCCCTGTTCGCCTTCCAGGTAGTTTCCCGTCACGCGTTCCATGGCAATCGTCGTGTTGACAAAATGCTCCACCTGGCTGCGGTAGTTCTCTTTCCTCTCAAAGTTGGAAAACAGCGCAACAAAGGCCAATATGGCGCCCATCAGGGCGACATTAGCCATGACGATCCAGGATGTCTTCAGCCGGCTCATTTCAACAGCGCCTCCAGGAACGAAAAAACAGGAATAGCATTGCAAACAGATTCCAGCGGCGTCTTTGACGTATCCTCCATCGGAACATTCACCTCCGTCTTTGGAACTGCGCAAGCGCTCTCTGCGGCTTTGGCCAAACCCGACACGGCTGTTTTCCCATAGCCGTTATTCTGCCGATATGATGATTGAATTATCGGTCGTTAACCCGTTAATCATTTCTGATACCTGCGTTCATCGGCCTTTAATCCCGACCGGGATCGCAGGATCCGGAGGATCACAAAAGCCCCTATATATTATTATATACGCAAATCCGGATAGTGTCAATCTGTGCCAGTTTCTTCAACAGCACCAATCCGTAAGAAAAGTTGCAGCTCAGCGTCGATGCTGAGCTGCAACCCTGAAAACAGGACAGGCGGATATTCGCCAATACGCTTGCTCCCGGGAAACTATTCTGTCCCGTACTCCCTCCGACCCGCATCGCGGGCCACCCCCCTCCAAGAGGGAGGCTTTTGGTGCATATATGCGCCTTACAGGCTCCCGTTCAGGCCCCCTCCCTGAGGAGGCTGTCAGCGAAGCTGACCGGGGGAGTCGGAGGGAGCTGGCTGGCCGTCAGGCCGGACTGAGTCTGACCTGCTGGGCAGGAATGAATAATTACGAAGGCTCAATCTATGCCAAAGCGTGCATAGCGTATCATCCTTTTTTTCTACGCCTGATCTGATTGGAAAGCTCTTCCAGTTCCTGCTTCGGTAGCTTCTCGAGATGTTCCAGTTTCTCCATGATGTAGGCAAGCGATTCCTGCTGCCGCAGCTCGACCAGTTGAGTATAGTAATTGACAATCACGCCGGTGAATATGGCGAGCGTCACTATCGCATAGATGGACAATGCCACGGAGAGGCCCCGGGATATGGGGGTACGCACCACCACATCCCCGAAGCCGATGGTGGAAACCACTGTGAAGCAATACCACAACGCTTCCCTGTAGGTATGTATCTCCGGTTCGCAGGCCCATATCACCAAAGCGGTAACCAGCATGAAGCCCACAAAGCCAAACACGATCTTATCCGCTCCGGTATGCTTCAGAATCCTGCGTATCAATCTGATCTTTCTCACGGACAGTTCCTTCGTGTATCACGGTTCAATGATGTTGAAATTGCGGTTGATGGGCGATATATACTTCACCAGACGGGTGGGCACGGTATCGTCGCCCTCAACCGTCATGTTGGCGATCACATCTGTGTTACCGTTCATCAATGCAAGCAGCTGCAGGTGGTCGCATGTCATTGTGCAGTCGCACGCCTCCGCCGTATCGCCCGGATACACCAGCAGTACGCCGTCGCGCCGGATGACGCGGAATGCCTCCCCTGTATCGGAGATCATCAGCTTCAGCGTAAAGTCGTCGTTCTGGGCCTCCAGCGAGTTGGTCATGATGTCGATGTAATCCAGCATCATATCGCCGGTCATGCTCATCAGCATGGTTTCACGACCCTTGACGGTGCCCTCCTTGTCCGCCTGGTTGCCATCGCGCAGCTCCCACGCGCCCATCAGGTACGCGCTGCGCCACGGACCGCTCTCGGCCTGATAGCCCAGCTGCTCCAGCGCGTCGGCGCAGAGATCCCGGGCGGCCTGGTTGGCCGGGTCGGCGTAGACCAGCTCCTTGGTCACCTGGGCCACCCACTGGTATTCGCCCTTCTCAAAGTCTGCGCGGGCCTTTTCCAGCACGGCGTCCACGTCGCCCAGATATTCCACCCACTTCTTCGCGGTGTCCTCCGGAGTCATCGGATTCAGGTTCACGGGGTTGGCGTCGTACCAGCCCATGTAGCGCTGGTAAACCGCCTTGATGTTGTGGCTCAGCGTGCCGTAATACTGGCGGCAGTACCACACCTTATCCAGGCGATCCGGCAACGTCAGCGTCCGGGAGATCTCCGCGGCGGTCATGCCCTGGTTGATGCAGTACAGGGTCTGGTTGTTGATGTACTGGTAGACGGCGGCGGTATCCTCCATGTACTGCCGGATGGTCTCATTGCCCCAGTGCGGCCAGTTGTGGCTCTGGAACACCACCTCGACCTCGTCGCCGAACAGGGACTCCGCCTCCAGGATATAGCCTGCCCAGGCCGCCGCGTCGCGCACCTGCGCGCCGCGCAGCGTGTAGATGTTGTGCATGGTGCCGGTGCAGTTCTCCGCCAGCCAAAGCCCCTTGTACTTCGGGAACCAGGCGTTCATCTCGGCGGGAGCCTCGGTGCCGGGAGTCAGCTGGATCTGGATCTCCAGCCCGTCGATGGTGATGGTCTCGTTGGTCGCAATCTCATAGGTCGGGGCCAGCAGCCCAACGGTGCCCACGGACTGGCCCAGGCCGATGCCGATGGCCATGCGCCCCGTCTCGCCGGGCTTCATCAGCGCGCCGTACTGGTACTGCGCCCTGCGGCCCATGGCGGGACCGCAGTACAGGTTCTCGCTGACGGCGTGCTCCAGGAAGCCCTTGGGCGCCAGCACCACGGCCTTGCCTGAGGCCAGCTGCTGATCCAGCGGCAAGGTGGCGTCCGCAGCGTCCTCTGCGGAGATCAGGCCGTAGATGCCGCCGTAGTGATCGATGTGGGAATGACTGTACAGCACGCCCTTGACGTCGATGGGCCCGAAGTGCTTCTCCATCAGCGCCTTGGCGGCGGCCATGTCCTCCTTGCACATCAGCACGTCGAATACCACCCAGCCGTTGTCCGTGCGGATAAAGGTGGCGTTCGCCATGTCGTAGCCACGCACCTGGTAGATGCCGTCGCACACCTCGAACAAGCCAGCGTAGGCGTTGAGCTGGGTGTTGCGCCACAGGCTCGGGTTCACGGTGTCCGGGGCCTCGGCATCCCGGACGAATGCGAAGTCGTCCAGATTCCAGGCGACGACCCCGTCGTCGCGGGTGATGATCACGCTCTCCGGCGCTTCGATCAGCCCCCGCAGGGCGTTCTCCTTCTCGGTTTCATCGGAGAAGTCCAGCCGGTCGTACCAGGCCTTGTTGACCTCGGCGGTGTAGGTCGTCGCGGGTTTGTTCCCGGGCTGTTCAGCCCCGGATGTGTCAGGACCGGCTTCCAATTCATTCAGCCGTTCCCCGGCTTCATCAATTCCCATCTCCAGAGCCTTCGTGTAGTATTCCACCGCCTTTTCGGTGTCCTGCTCCACGCCATGGCCTTCACTGTACAGATCGCCAAGGCCAACGAACGCATTGCCTGTCCCCTTGTCCGCCGCCTGCTGATAGTATTCCAGCGCCTTGGCGTAATCCTGGTCTACGCCGTCGCCCTCCGCGTACATGTAGCCCAGATTGCACAGCGCATAGGTATTTCCCTTGTCTGCCGCCTTCTGATAGTATTCCAGCGCCTTGGCATAGTCCTGCTCCACGCCACTGCCACTGTGGTACAGCCATCCCAGGTTGGCCAGCGCCAGAGGTTCGTTCTTCTCCGCCGCCTTCTGGTACCACTCGAACGCCTTGGCGTAATCCTGCTCCACGCCGTCGCCGAAGAGATACATATTGCCTATGTAAGCCATCGCTTCCTCGTTGCCCTTATCGACAGCCTGCTGGTAATACTCCATCGTCTTGTCGAAATCCTGCTCAACGCCCTCGCCATGGCCGTACAGATAGGCGATGTTGACCAGGGCATGGTCGCTTCCCTGTTCCGCAGCACGCTGCCAGTATTCCAACGCCTTGCCGTAGTCCTGTTCCACAGCCTTGCCATTGTAATAAGCGGTGCCGATGGCGGTCAGGCCCTCCGCATCTCCGAGATCGATGGCCTTCTGGAAGTATTCAAGGCCCTTGTCAAAATCGGCGGGCACGCCCTCCTCCGTCGCCATGGCGTACAGGCGGCCCAGGTTGATCAGCGCCTTCGTATCCCCCTGATCCGCGGCGCGCTGCCAGTATTCCATGGCCTTGTTGATGTCCTTCTCCACGCCGTCGCCTTCGGCATAGAGAGTGCCGATGCCTCTCAATCCCTCGGCGTTGCCTTGATCGGCAGCCTGCTGGTAGTATTGCAGCGCCTTGTCGTAGTCCTTCGCCTCGTAGGCGTCCTTGCCAGCCTGGTAGAGATCCTCAGCCCAGGCTCCACAGGTCGTGAAGCACAGGATCAGGATCAGGACAATCGAGAGTGCTCGCTTCATGGCCGCAGGCTTACTGGTTGCAAGTCAAGGTTTTTCAACACAGAAATGCAGCCTGATGGCCCGAAAATGCGCTTCAGGCATTTTAGAAACACACTCTAAAGGCTTATCCCTCTCTGATAAACCTTTTCATCAACATTTCCTTCTGCATCCGCAGCTCCCCGGCGGCCATCTCCCCGTTGTACGCCAGGCCGACCGCGTAGCGCGTAATGACAGCCATCATCAGGTGAAGGGTTGCGGAAAACATCTCCTTTTCCGGCATCTCCGTGTGCAGTGTTCCGTCCTCAAGCGCCTTGCGGTAGAGCCTTCCGAAACGCTTCTCCAGCCTGTGGATCATGTCCAGATAGGGTTGTATTTCCTCGCAGGAAATCTCCCCGCTCGCCAGATAGATATTCAGGAACTGATTAAAACGGAGCAAATCCTTGTGGTCCCTGTACAGGTCGAGAAAACTTTCCAGATAGAATTCGAACATTTCTGCCGCCGTCCTGTCCGGTCTCTCAAGCGCCGCCTCCCGCTTCTCGTTTTCATCCACGTATTCGGCCCACGCCCAGGTGCCGATAGCCATTACCAGCTTTGGTTTTGAACTGTAGTACCGATATAACGAGGATACGGCAATGTCGGCAGTCTTTGCCACATCATTCATCGTCACATTCTCTATACCGTTCTCAGCAAAAACACGCAAACCGTTCTCCAGTATTCTCTGGTTTTTGGCCACCATTTCAACAGCGTCTTTTTCCAAATTCCTTCCCATTTCATATCTCCATCCCAGACAAAAGGATGCTGTCTACTACAGTAGATATTCTACTCTGATAAGCCGGGAATGTCAATACGAAACAGCAAAATCGAAACGCCGGGAACCGTTCCTCGTTACTGTTCAGCGTACACTCCCTCAGTCACGCTTCGCGTGCCAGCTCCCTCGGGGAGGGAGCCTTTTGGTGTGAGAATACGCCTTACAGGCTCCCGTTCAGGCCCCCTCCCTGAGGGGGCTGGCTGGCCGTCAGGCCAGACTGAGGGAGTTTATCAGGCACGCTAAGTTGTAACGTTCCTCCGCCGGCGCATCCGCTCCGCGGAACACGTCGAGATAGCGCATGCAAAAAAAGACCCCGTCTGCCAGGACGAGGTCGCGGAGAATCGGTCAACCCTCTGTTTCGGGCCTGATGGACGCGGTAACGAGCTGGGCCACAGAGGCGAAGCCCTCATCGGAAGCGGGGCTGAAGATGAACTGTACATAGTTGCCGGACTGGGTGATGAATACCACATACACGGCGTTCACATCCGGGACGCTGAAGGAGACGGCATCCAGGCCGTTGAGGGTGCAGCGCTCGATTTCCGTCGCGCCGTTGGCCTCAAGGGTGGCGACGGTTTCATCCATCGTCGCACCGTCATAGCCCGTCAGATACTGCGCATAGATGCCCGCGGTACCGTCAGGCAGCTCATGCTTGGCAAGCATCTCCTCGCCGTCCTCCTCGGTGAGCTCCTTGTTTTCAAAGATATCCGGAACCCAGTATTCAAGCGCGATATCGTTGAAGACATACCAGGTGCCGGCGATATCGGAAGCAGCGCTCTCAGCATCAGCCCAATTGATGGCGGGGATTTCTTCCGCGATGGCACAGGACATCAGCAGCAGGGTCAGGGTCAGGATAGTTGCAAAAAGCTTCTTCATGGGTTTTTCCTCCTTTATATTCGCCCGATTGTATCGGGTGATGTCGATTGTTGCGGAGCGATCTCCTTCACGGAATCATCCTCAGTGTTCTTGACTGAATCAAGGTGTTGTCAGCCTACCCCACCCTGACCTTCGTTCTTGCAGTTTTGCCGTTGGACGAGGTTACTGTGATTGTCACCGTGCCCTTCTTTATGCCCTTGACAACACCCTTGCCGCTGACAGTAGCAACGCTCGGGTCAGAGCTGTTCCAGGTATAAGCGGTTGTTACGCCTGATGGCGTCAGCTTGAGCTGCCCCGCCAGCTTCAGCGTCTTTCCCTTTTTCACGCTGTAGCCGGACTTCTTGAAGGCAATCTTTACCAGCCCGTCGACAACCGTCACCTTGACGGTGGCACAAACGCCGTTGTTGGCCATCACATAGATCTTGCAGGTTCCTGCACCTAAAGCCTTGATCTTGCCCCCAGAGGACACTGTCGCCACATTGCGGTTACTGCTGAAGTAGCGCAGCGGCTTTACATGGGCGAGCACCTTCCTTCCGGACTTAACACCCTTCACGCTGGCACTGATCGTACTGCTCTTGCCAGTCAGCAGCGTCACTCCGGATGCCTTTACGGTCACCGTCTTCGGATTGGCCGTCTTCTTTGTATACCCGCCGGTGATGGCGTGGATTGTGGGGCTGGCCTTTCCGATGTAGGTCTTGTATTTGACGCAGGGCAAACGCTTATCGCATAAGTATTACGATTTCTCACGAACTCCGTATTCAGTTTTACGAATCTATTATACTACTGATCCGTCCAAGTATGCAAGATACTGTTCGTACTTCCGCTTCATCAGGTTCTTCGCGTACTGCTCCATATAGTCCCAATCAGGTTCATCGGACAGAGCGACAGGAAACATAATCTTTGTTCTCTTTGCGCGTTCATTAGAGATGGAGCGGCCATGGCCAAAAAAGCCGTGCAAGCCTGAGAGACAACGCGAGAAAAACAGCATAGTATACATGCTAATTTCTACCTTTGGAATTAAGGCAGTCACATGAGTATCAAGCGCCATTTCCATAGGCTGATTCCGTAACATATCGAATTATCAAATTGCCCTTTCCCAGCTTCAAAAGCAAGGCTAGCTAAACAATCAGTGAAAGTTGAAACTACCTCTATCACAAATATTACCCACAGAAACTGACCATTGTTCTGACTTGATTATAGTGTATAGAGATTTGGAATGTCAAGCATGCGCCGAGGTTAAGGAAATACCGCATGATAGTGTGGTAGGATAGCGAGGTGAATTTTAGTCAGCCGTGGCCTGCAAAAACCGCAGGTTACCTGGCGGGTAATCAAGGGTTTTGCAGGCTGCGGATGGCTGA
>ONJE01000219.1 GCA_900318045.1 uncultured Eubacteriales bacterium | reverse complement strand
TTTAAATCAAACAAATCCCGAAGGGATTTGCACCACCACTAGCCACTAACCACTAATCACTAATCACTCAATTCTGATTCATCGAGCCACAGCTCGATATATCAGAATTTGTATGCGACTGAACAGTTTCGTTCTATGTACAATATCATAACATGGATTGGTATGGAATGCAAATACATTCTGATTTTGCGCCGCGCCGGTCTTGACAAGCACAACGCAACACAGGTAAAATGAAGCACCGGAAAGCACGGCGCGACGGAAGGAGACTGCCCTATGCGAATACTGAACTTTGGCTCGCTGAACGTGGATTACGTGTACTCGGTGGAATACTTTGTGCGCGCGGGGGAAACGCTGAAGGCCAACTCCCGGGAGGTACTGCCCGGGGGCAAGGGGCTGAACCAGTCGGTGGCGCTGGCCCGGGCCGGGGCGGACGTTTGCCACGCGGGTTGCATCGGCGCGGACGGCGCATTCCTGCGCGACCTGCTGAACGAAAATGGCGTGGACACCGCATACCTTCGCACCATCGACGGCATGCAGGGCCATACCATCATACAGGTTGACCGCAAGGGCGAGAACTGCATACTGCTCTACGGCGGCTCCAACCGCCGGATTTCGAAGGCGCAGATCGACGAAACCCTCGCCCACTTCGGACCGGGCGACTGGCTGGTGCTGCAAAACGAAGTCAACAACCTGCCCCTCATCGTGGACGTTGCCAGCGCCCGGGGCATGCGCATCGTGCTGAACCCCTCTCCCTACGACGACGGACTGAAGGCGGTGGACTTCGGCAAGCTGTCCTGGCTGCTGGTGAACGAGGTGGAGGCCTGCCAGTGCTCCGGCAGCGACGAGCCCGAGCGGGCCTGGGACGTGCTGCACGCGCGCTACCCCGGCCTGTCGGTGCTGATCACCCTGGGCAGCGCGGGCAGCATCGCCTACAGCGTGACGGCAGAGGGGCTGGACACCGTGCGCCAGCAGGCCTTCCAGGCCGACGCGGTGGACACCACCGCCGCGGGCGATACCTTCACCGGCTACTTCATCGGCGGCCTGGCCGAGGGGCGCCCCATGGCCGAGTGCATGCGCCGCGCCAGTATGGCCTCCGCCATCGCCGTCACCCGCATGGGCGCGGCGGTATCCATACCGAAGCGGCAAGAGGTCGAAGCGCGGCTGGCGGAAATCTGACGCGCGCGGAACAGCTGCAGGGGCGCCGTATCGGCGCCCTTGCATTCGTCTGCAAATCATATTATTCCAACAAAAAACAGCTGGTGTACGCGATGGACTGGGGGCCGTAGTAGTACCCCAGCCCGTTGGCCTTGCAGGTATCCATCACCACCAGGCCGCATGCCTCCATCGACGACACCCGCCTGTCGGGGAAGCGGCAGGGCGCGTCGGGGTAGGTGCACGCCTTGCAGCGGGTGCAGGTGCCTGCGCCTAGAGCCAGCAGCCCGGGCCAGGTCTCCAGCAGCTTTTCATGCAGGGCGGCGAAGTGTTCCTTGTGGGCGGCTTCCGCCTCCATCATACCCTCGAAGTCCAGGGAATCCTCCACCTCGCCCACGGTCTGCACCAGTATGCCCCGGCTGTACCGCGCGAATTTCTGCCGCAGCTCATCCAGCTCGCCGCAGGCGGGGGGACAGCTCCAGTTTTTGCCGTAGGCGCGGCAGGTGTTGGCGCTGCACATGGCCCGCACTTCGTCCTTCAATTCAAGGGTCGCTACATCCAGCGGCGCGCTGTGGGTAAAGCCTGCCGCCGCGGCCATCGCCGCCAACGCTTCCATATCCAGCATGACAAGACCTCCCAATCAGTCCTCATCCTCGTCCTCAAAGTTCAGCTGTTCCACAAACTCGTCCTGGAATTCGGGCAGCGTGGCCAGCTCCAGGAATTCAGTCGTCCGGGCCAGCGTCTCAGCCTCGGCCCAGGCCCTTGCGTCCGTCAGCGCCAGCTTTGCCCCGGCTCCGGCGGCGTTGCCCACGGGCCTGATTTTGCGCCGCAGCACGGCGGGGATCAGCCCGATGGCGCAGGCGCTGTCAGGATCAATGTAGTTGCCGAAGGCCCCGGCGATGTCCACCTCTTCGATGTCCTCCAAACCGACGCCCAATCGTCCGGCCATCAGCCGCAGCCCCGCGGCCATGGCCGCCTTCGCCAGCTGCACCTCCCGCACGTCCTTCTGGGTCAGGTAGACGCCGGTGTCCCCGATCTCGTAGCGGTCCCCGGCGGCCAGCCGGCCTGTGCCATCCATGTCGCCGGATTCCAGCAGCGCCGCGACCAAATCCACCAGCCCGGAGCCGCAGATGCCCACGGCAGGGCCCTCGCCGATGACGTGCCAGCGCAGCGCGCCGCTCTCCAGCCAGGCGTGGTCGATGGCTCCGTCCGCCCCCCGCATGCCGCAGGTGATCTTCGCGCCCTCAAAGGCGGGACCGGCGGCAGTGGAGCAGGCCACGCGCCGCTGCCGGTTGCCCAGCACCAGCTCGCCGTTGGTGCCGATGTCGATCATCAGGGTCAGCCTGTCCCGGCGCAGCCAATCGCCGCTGAGCAGGCAGGCCACGGTATCCGCGCCCACGAAGCCGCCGATCACCGGCAGCATCAGCAGCAGCGCCTCCGGGTTGGCGTCGATCCCCCACTCCGCGGCCCGCAGCGCCAGCGGCTGGCTGAGGGTGGGGTTGTAGGGGGCCTTCACCAGCGAATCCGGCGCGATGCCCAGAAACAGGTGGTGCATGGCGGTGTTGCCCGCCAGGGACACGGCGAACACCCTGTGCCGGGGCACGCCCGCCTTCAGGCACATCTGGCCCAGCATGGCATCGATGGCAGACCGGGCGTACGCAGACAGTTCCGCCACGCCGTTTTGCAGCGCGTAGTCGGCCCGGGAGATTACGTCGCCGCCGAACCGGGCCTGGGGGTTGCGCGCGCCGTCGGCCACGGCCACCCGCCGGCCATTGACGTGGATCAGATAGCCGGCGATGGACGTGGTGCCCAGGTCGAACGCAGCCATGTACATACGGGGCTCCTCGGCGCAGACCTCCAGCACCCGCCCTTCGGCGGCGACCACCCACACACTGCCCTTCTGCGCCATCAGCAGATTGCCCAGCGACGCGCACAGCCGGGGGTTCGCTTGGGTCACGGGGATGCCCACCGCCTCCAGCGCCTTGGCAAGCCGCGTCCAGTCTGCGGAGCTCTCGCCCCTGGAGCAGGGCGGCACGGTCAGTCGCACGGCTTTTACGATGGGATTCCATTTGCCGGAGATGGCCTCGGCGTCGGTCAATATCCGCAGGTCGCCGACCTTGCCCGAATTCCGGACCTCCGTGTCACCAGAAACCGGGGTCTGGCACATCAGCACATCGCGCCACGCGGCCTCCCCTTCGCTTCGGGCTTCACAGCGGCATTTTCCGCAGGTCCCCCGCCCCCCGCAGGGCGCGTCCGCCTCCAGCCCCGCCGCGATCCGCGCCTGAAGCAGCGTCGCCCCCGACGCGACGCGCACCTCGCGATTCTCATCTGTGAATCGAACCGTGTATTCCATAACGGCCTCCCGTGTGATGCTGTTTATTGAATACTTTCCTTCATAATCCTATTTTAACCTATTTTGGGGGATGGCGCAACAGGGAAATGGAGTAATGACGAAAGAAAGCCTCCCGCCCGCCGGGAAACGGCGAGGGGAGGCCCTTGGGGCGTTCGGTTTCAGGTTTCTGTCCTGTTTCGGCTATTGCTGTATGACAGATCTTCCTTGATTGACCATCAATCAAACCTCACGCCACCCCGGAATAGTCCGTCACGGTCAACTCCTGCATCCGGCCCTTGGCCTCACTGGTGATCTGTTCCAGCTTTTTCATGACGCTGTCCGGATAATGCTTTGCCCCGCACTGTTCGCACGCTTCACAGGGGACGTTTTTTACGATCATAATGCATCCTTTATAGTCTGCCAGAAAGGTATCCTTGCTCGGCTTAACGGTCTTGCACTTACAGAATACGCACACATCGGTTCTTTTGCCGACCATCATATGAACCTCCTTTGGCAAGGCGCTATAGGTCATATCTTCTCCGCCTCTTTGCCGCCTCCCTGTATACCTGATCGTCCGAGCGGGCCGAAACCACGATAATCTTCATGCAGTTATCTACAATCTCTGTCTTATAAACGACGCGAAGTCCGAGATCGCGGAATTTGATCTTAAAAAGGCCCGTCAAATCCGTTGTGTTATGATGTCCGAGGGGTTTTCCATAGCCACCCTCATGGATGGACAGTGGATTGCCGGCAACCTTTTGTATACCCTTCAAGACTTGCACCTGTGCGCTGTGGTCAAGCCGCTTCATGTCTCGTTTGGCTTCATCGAGGAATTCAACATTCCATTTCATTCGATTATCACATCCTCAGTGGCTGACAATTCTTCCTCGGTAATACCCAGTTCCTCCATGACATCCTCCATCGGTGTGCCGGCACTGTTGGCCTCCAGCCGTTCCATGGCTTCCCGAAGCAACAGGTAATCCTCCTCGATCTCACTGAGGCGCTGATATTCCGCCGGGGAGAGTATGACGGCGGCGGGCTGGTTGTTTTTCAGCACCACCAGCTGGCTTTCAGTGTGAAGCCGATCAAAGATGCGCGCCGCCTGTCCGCGGTTAAACTGCGTGATCGGCACAAGGCTATTCAATACATTTGCTGCGTTTGCCATATCTCTTATTTTTCCGGCAATAAAGAATGTCTCGCAAGCTTTATTTAACTTTGTGGTTATTACTTCAGCGATTTTCTTTAATACTCTAGCAACAAATGATGGATTTTCAGAATGGTGTGCACCTATCGTTATTCAAGTATCAGCACCAGAGCCATTGCCAACACATCCATTCCGAGAGGCACCTACAATGTTGACGGCAACAGCTATGTTTCCAACAGAGACATTGTCAAGATGGTCGAGCAGATCAGCGGCAGCAAGCTCCATGTGGTAGACACCAAGTCCGCCGGCAAGGGCTGCACCTGTAACCCCGTCGG
>ONJE01000027.1 GCA_900318045.1 uncultured Eubacteriales bacterium | reverse complement strand
GCTGCATTTCAAGGCGATTTTCCGCAGGCTTAGTGGGGCTAAGTCAAGGGAAATCAACACAGAAATGCAGTTCAAGACGCCGAAAATGCATCTTCCCGATTTTAGAAACACACTCTAGTCTCTGAGCGACATCAGCTTCGGTACGGCCCGGTCCCCGTCCAATACCAGCTCGGCGTACCGCCCGTCCATCAGCGCCCCTGGGTTGAGCAGCAGCACGCCCCCCACCCACTCCACGCAGGGGCGATGGGTATGGCCAAACAGAGCGATGGTGGCCTGCTGGTCCTCGGCGTAGTAGGAGAGCCGGTCGTAGCCGTATTTCACATCCTGCAAATGGCCGTGCACCGCCAACAGCCGGTGGGGACCGAAGGAGGCCCTGGCCATGCGGGGCCGGTCGGAGAACATGTCGCAGTTCCCGGCGACGGCGATGACCGGCGTGTCCAGTCGCTTTTCCAGCCAGCGGGCGTCGGAATCGTAGTCGCCCAGGTGGAACACTGCGTCATACTTTTCCCGCCTGCACAGCTTCAGATAGCGCTCCAGCCAGACGCCGTGGTCGTGGCTGTCGGAGACGATGCCCAGCCGGGTCATGCTTCCCCCTCCAGCGCCGCGATCAGCTTCTGTATGGCCCTGGCCCGGTGCGAAACGCCGTTCTTGGCCTGAGGATCGGCCTCGGCGAAAGTGACGCCCAAGTCGTCGGACAGGAACAGCGGATCATAGCCGAAGCCGCCCGACCCCCGGTATTCGCCGATGATTTCGCCGTCGCAGCGTCCATAGACGATCACCGGCTCCCGCCCCGGACGGCACAAAGCCAATGCCGCGCCGTAGTGGGCCTTGTGGGGCGCAGGCTTGTCCGACAGCTCCTTCAGCAGCAGCTGATTGTTGGCCTCGTCGTCCCCGTGCACGCCGCAATATCGGGCCGAGTGCACCCCGGGGCGACCACCCAGTTGGTCCACGCACAGCCCGGAATCGTCTGCCAGCGTGGCGCAGTTGCAGATGCCCATCAGCGCCTTCGCCTTGATCAGGGCATTCTCCCCGAAGGTCTCCCCCGTCTCCTCCACCTCGGTCTCCACGTCCATTTCCCGCATGGAGCGCACGTCGTAGCGGTCGCCGAGCATCTGCTTGAGCTCCTTCAGCTTGCCGAAGTTGTTGCTGGCCAGCACCAGAAGGGGCTTCTTGCAGATCACCTCGGCGCGGCTGCCCAGGGCATCCCGCTGGATCTGCATCAGCTCCAGGCAGCCCTTCCCGCCCAGGGCCAGCAGCCTGTCCAGCTCGGCGCGGGTATAGCAGCGGCCCTCGCCGGTGCCTTGCACCTCTACAAAGCCCAGGTTGCCCTCGCCGTCCCGGGTCATGACGATATTCATGTCCACCTGTGCGCGGCTGTCCTGGGCGTATTCCAGGTCGAGGGTGCAGACGTCGTCTATGACGCCCGCGGACACTGCTGCCACCTGGCGGATTATGGGTGAGTCCACCAGCGTGCCCATTTGCATCAGCTTGTCCACGGCGATGCACAGCGCCACGAAGGCTCCGGTAACGGAGGCCGTTCGTGTGCCTCCGTCGGCCTGGATCACGTCGCAGTCGATGTAGATGGTGCGCTCGCCCAGGCGGGTCAGGTCGCAGGCGGCGCGCAGCGACCGGCCGATCAGCCGCTGGATCTCCACCCCCCGCCCGTCCTTTTTCACGCCGTCCCGCTGCTTGCGCTGGGGCGTGGAACCGGGCAGCATGGCGTATTCCGCGGTCAGCCAGCCCTTCCCCTTGCCCCTCAAAAACGAGGGCACGCCCTCCTGCACCGAGGCGGTGCAGATAACCTTTGTCCTGCCGCAGCAGATCAGCACGGAGCCCGCAGCCATCTCGGTATAGTCGGGCAGTATGCGCACCATGCGCAACTCGTCCGGGGCGCGATCAATCGTATTCATATCTGTCAGCCTCCTGTAGCTTTTGTAATGTCGTACAGAAGCGGCGGCAGGTCGCATCCCTGTGCTCAGCGCATTTGTCAGGCACTGTGGCTGCAGGTTGCCGCCGCATCATGCCGTCTGTAGATGGCAATGCAGGCGCCGCTGCTACATTTTATCCGTCATCAATCGAAATCGAACAGCATCGCGGACTGGGTCTGGATGTAGTCGTAGACGATCGAATCGGCTATGTTCATGAAGCTGGGCACGCCCAGTTCCCCGGCTGAAGCGTCGTACTTCTTGCCGTCCACGTAGATCTCCACCGAGTCGATACCGTCGAACTGGGTGCAGGTCAGCACCAGCGCCTTCAATGCCATGCGACCTCCGTCGGAATTCTGCACAAGGTTTACAAACTCCGAGGTAAAATCCAGCTTGGCAATGCCGTTTTCCACCTTCACGTCGATCAAACCACATCCAGCGGGCACCACATTCTCCAGCATCTCAGCGTTGTTCGGGCCTTTTGCCAGCTCCAGCACGGCGGTATTCACGTCCGGCTTGGAGTGCACCATGCGCGTCACGGGCACGATCACCGCGCCGGAATCCCCGGGAAAATATAGCGTAACGGGCTCGACAGTCACGCCTGCCATGGTGGGTTCGACGCTCTCCAGGTTGATGTCGCCCCTTGTGAACGTTCCGCCCACCGAAGTGCCGTGGGGCAGCTTCTCACGCTTTTGGCCGTCGATCATAAATTCGACCTTCTCCACGCTGTCAAACTCCGTGAGGGTCTGCACGATGGCGTTGACCATGTTGCTCTCCGCCGCTGCATCGGGCATGTCAAGCACCTCCTTGCTCAGATCGATGCGAGCCAGTCCGTGAGAGATGTCCAGGTCGATCTTCGTGTTCTCCGGAAGTACCGTCCGAAGTCCCAGCCGGGCGGCCTGCATGTCGTTGCCCACGCTCTGCACCATCATGTTCAGCGTCGCCTTGGCGATGCCGTCCTCCATGGGCACGGAGCACATCACCGGCACCAGGTAGCCGTAGTTATCCTGGTAGTAGACGATGGTGGAGGTTTTGGAGGCTCCCCCGGCCTGGGCCGCGTCCGTCGATTCGGCATTGGTCTGTCGGTCCAGGGGTTGCGCGGAGGCCTCCGGCTGGACGCCTTGTGAGGGCTCCGATCCCTGCGTGGATTGCGGATCCTGGGTTGGCGTCGTCGCGGCTTCGGGCGCTGTGCTTTCCCCGGCAGGCTTTCCCCAAAGCGACCACGTGCTGGCCAGCGCCACCGCAATGACCAGCAGCGCCAGCGCGAGCAGGTACACCCTGCGCTGATTTCCCGAAAACTTCATCTGGAACCCTCCTTGCGTCATCCGTTTCGGTTCAATCTATTCCGGTGCGCGGGGAGGTATGCCAGGCGAATATAGTGTAGCACAAATGTTGAGGTTGCGCAATCCATCCGAATGGTTTATAATGGTCTCAATTACAAGGAAATGCAGTTTGGAGGAACAGATATGCCCTTTGACGGACTGACTCTCGGCCTGGTGGCACGGGAAATGGACAAGGTGCTGACCGGTGGCCGGGTGAACAAGATCATACAGCCTGAACGGGACGAAATCATTCTGACCATTCGCAACGGGGGCGAAAACCGCCAGCTGCTTCTGTCAGCCACGGCCAATTGCGCCCGGGCCCACCTGACCACCACCCGAAAGAACAACCCGCTGGAGCCCCCGGCGCTGTGTATGCTGATGCGCAAGCACATCACCGGCGGCAGGATCAGCGGCATACGGGCGCTGGAGTGCGACCGCATCCTCGAAGTGGAGATCGAACACTTCGACGAACTGGGCGACACCGCCCGCAAGCGCATCATCTGCGAATTCATGGGCAAGCACTCCAACATCATCTTTGTTGGCGGGGACGGTCGCATCATCGACAGCGCCCGCCGGGTGAACGAACTGATCTCATCGGTGCGCGAGGTGCTGCCCGGGCTGCGCTATGAACTTCCGCCTGCCCATGGCAAACTTCCCTATGACAGCGTCACGCCTGACGCGCTGTATAGCGCTATGGCCGGCATGAATGGCCCGCTGCACAAGCTGATCGCCCAGTGCGTCAGCGGCCTGTCTGCCCAGACGGCCCGGGAGCTGGCCTTCCGCGCCACGGGCAGCGAGGATGCCCACTCCGACGAGATCGACCTGCGCGCCGCCTGCGTAAGCGTGGCAAGCTGCCTGGCATCAATCCCGGACCACATCGCCCCGGCGATACTCTGCGGCAACGACGGCGCGCCGATAGACGTTGTAGCCTTCCCCTATACCTCCCGCGCATACCTGGCGACACAGCCCTACCCCACCATCAGCGAAGCCATGGACGCCTTTTACCGCGGCAGGGACATGGCCGAGCGCATCAAGCAGAAGAGCGCCGCGCTGCACCGGACCCTGAAGAAGAATGTTGAGCGCTGTGAACGCAAGCTGGCCCTGCAAAACGAGGCGCTGGCGGGCAGCCAGCGCATGGAGGAGTACCGGCTGAAGGGTGAGCTTCTGACCGCGAACCTACACCTGGCCCAGAAGGGCGCAAAGTCGGTGGAGGTGCCCAACTATTATGAGGAAGGCATGCCCATGCTGAAGGTGGAGCTGGACGAGCGCCTTTCCCCTGGGCAGAACGCCCAGCGTTATTTCAAGCTGTACCAAAAGGCCCGTAACGCCCAGACCCTGGCTGCCGAACAGATCGAAAAGACCTCCGCCGAGCTGAACTACCTGGAGGGCCAGCTGGACAACCTGGAAAAATGCCAGGAGGAAGCGGAACTGGCCGAGCTGCGCCAGGAGCTGGAGCGCTTCGGCTACGTCCGTGCGAACCGGAACCGCCGTCAGCTGAAACAGCTGCCGTCCTCCAAGCCCATGCGCTTCACCGCGCCTTCGGGCCGCGTGGTGCTGGTTGGCAAGAACAACCTGCAAAACGACAAGCTGACCGGCACGTCCCAGCCCAACGAGGTGTGGCTGCACGCCAAGGATATGCCCGGCTCCCACGTGATCATCGTCGGCGAGGAACCGGACGACGCCACCATACTCTATGCCGCTCGTCTTGCCGCGCTGTATTCCAAGGGGCGCACCAGCTCCCGCGTGCCGGTGGACTATACCCTTCGCCGGTACGTCAAGAAGCCGAGCGGGGCGAAGCCCGGATTCGTGATCTATACCAACCAGCACACGCTTTATGTGAAGCCGGCCGAAGAAACGACTCCGGTCTGATTTGGTTGTGATACAGGAGGAAACCCTATGAACAGCGCCATTCAAAACACCCTGGCCCCAATCAGCCGGTATCGTCCCGCGTCCTGGGAGCAAATTCCAGACCTCGGCCTGTATATGGATCAGGTGGTCACCTTCATCACCCGGGTCTATGAGCCCCTGTACGGCCAGGACATCCACAGCTACCTGTCGCCGTCGATGATCAACAATTATGTCAAGAGCAAGCTGATCCCACGGCCCACCGGGAAGAAGTACAGCCGGGAGCAGATCGCCCTGCTGATGATGATCGTCGCCCTGAAGCAGACCTGCAGCATGGAGGATATACGCCGGATGCTTGCGCGCGACGACGGCCAGAGCGTGGAGGCACTCTACAGCGCCTTTTGCCTTCGGTTCAGCCAGGTGATCCAGTCGATGTGCGGTGAAAAAAGCCCTGTGGCGACGCCCAGGTCGGCGCTGGACTTTGCCATACTGGCCTCCGGTTATTCCGCAGGATGCGCCGCGCTCCTGAAATCGGAATCCGATCCCGCTGTAAGGGCAGTTAAAACGACCACAGTCTGATCATATCCTTTGGAAAGAAGCGCCCGCGTTCCCCACTTACAAATGTGCCGTGAGGAACGCGGGCTTTTTTCGGAGGCTGTGACATGAAGAGACTGATTTCGGTTTTTCTGATCGTAGCACTGAGCGGATGGCTGCTGAACGCGTCCGCCGCCGAGCCGTTTCGCGTGGCGGCAAAGGGCGCGGTGCTGATAGATGCAGACTCCGGTCGGGTCTTGTTTGCCCAAAATGCGGACCAACGCCTGCCCATGGCCTCCACCACCAAGGTGATGACCACGCTGCTGGCGCTGGAAAACGCGAGCCTGGATGAGATGGTCACGGTCGGCAAAAACGCTGCTGGTGTCAGCGGGACCTCGCTGTACCTGTCCAACGGCGAAACGCTGTCCATGGAACATATGCTATACGGCCTGATGCTGCGCAGCGGCAACGACGCCGCAGTGGCCGTGGCAGAGCACATCGCGGGAAGCGTATCCGCCTTCGCCGACATGATGAACGCGAAAGCAGAGGCGTTGGGCGCAAACGCCCATTTCGTCAATCCCCACGGACTGGACGCCGAGGGCCACGGCATATCGGCGCTGGGGCTGTCTCTGGTGATGCGCGCTGCCATGCAAAACGAGGCCTTTCGCAAGATCACGGGCACGCAGCGCAAGATCATCCCCTGGGTTGGCAACGAATACAGCCGGGTGCTTGAAAACAAGAACAGGCTGCTGAAGACCTATGCGGGCGCCACCGGTGGCAAGACGGGGTACACCCGCAAGGCGGGCCGCTGCCTGGTGTTCAGCGCCGAGCGGGACGGCCTGGCGCTGATCGGCGCGGTATTGAATTGCCCCACCTGGTTCGATACAGCCACAGCGCTGTTGGATTATGGCTTCGAAAATTTCCGGTCGGAGTCCGCACTGGAGGAAGGCCAGCCCATCGATGCCGTGACCGTCAGGAACGGCGTTATCGAGGTGGTGAACGCCGTCGCGGACGCGCCGCTTCGCACTGCGGTCCCCATCGGCAACGCCGTGCGAGTCGTGCGCGAACTGCCAAAGGCGATCGAAGCGCCGGTGCGCGCAGGCCAACAGCTGGGGACGGCCCAGCTGGTATCCGGAGACCGGGTACTGGCCGAATGCCGGCTGATTGCCGCGTCGGACGTGGCAAAGCGCGACCTGAAACAGTCGATCATTCGTTTGCTTCGGAACTGGATTCTGAACCTTCAGGCGTGATCCACGTCTTCATCACAACGCCGTTGCGGTCAGAAATCTGAACCCTGTCGTCTCCGATCAGCAGCAGGCGATCGCTGCTCAACGCGCGAACCTCCCGATACCTGGCCCTGATCAGGATTCTGCCCCTGGCGTCCATCAGGCCATAACGGCAATTCCCATAGTTCCAGGCCATCTGCGCGCGACCCAGCACTACGCTGTCGTAGGCCTCGCCCGCCATCTCCAGGAAGGCGTAGCGCTCGGCGCACAGCGGGAGGAGCTGCTGGAACATGCCGGAAGCCTTGGAACCGTCCGGGTTGACCAGCCACTGGCACTTTTCCCCCCACGCGCCGTTGGATGCGATCAGTTGGCCCCTCGATCCCGGCATATAGTCCAAATTACCCGCGTCCTGCTTGAGCAGCCTGCCGTAGGCATCGTAAAGACATGTCCGGCCTTCATAGGTCACCACCAGGTCGTCCCCCGCCAGCGCAACTTCCCGAACCTTTCCGGATAGCCTGACGCGGCGCTGACCGCCCTGCGGGCCATAGATATCGACATTTGTGCCATCCCAGGCAGCGATCATTGTCGCGCTGCGCTCGAGCCAGCGGTAGGACGGTGCAATGACTGTGCGTCCACTGCCATCGACCACGCCCATGCCCTCCTGTCCTGCCACCTTGGCGAGGCCGTTTGCATACGGGCTCATGAACTGCCATGTGGGGGGGACGGCGAGGCCGCCGATGGCGTTCAGTGCACCGAAGTGCCCGTCGCTATCCATAAAGATCATTCTTCCGCCAAGGACCTCCCCGAGGCCGCCGGCACAATAGACACCTGTTGGTTTTCTCGTCCCTTCGCCGTCGATGTGGATGATTTCATCCGGTTGCTCGTCCAGAGGATCGCTGTTCAGCGCCAACCAGCCGCCGGTACCGTCGGGTGTAAGCTGGGTCCATTCCGGCAAGACCAATACTTCGCCTGTGGCGTTCATCGCTCCATACAGGTGCCCCACCCTGAACAGCAGTGCATCTCCGGTGTCGTGGATCATAGAGAACTGAACATCGCCCATCGGTTGCCCAACGGCGTCATAAAGCCTGTAGGCGCCCCGCTTTCCCGCGGCGAACAACTGATCCTCCCGAACAACAAATATGGAATCAAACCGACCGTTTTCTACGATTTCAACGCCACGGTTGTCCGTCAGGGCAACCACACCGGGAGCGTTGACGCACAATAGCGCCGCCGCCCGGGCCGAACCGGCCAGTACGCACAGCATGGTCAGCCAAACCGTCGTCCGTCTGAGCACGCGCACCGCCCCTTTCGTGATCGCCGAATCAATCGGGATTATTCCGCCACCTGCCAGTACCGTATGCCCTGCACGATGACCTGCCGCTTCTTCTTTGGAATGGCCTGGAACCGAATGTCGATGGTATCACCGCCGAGATCCAGGGGCAGCAGGATCGTCGCACAGCCCTCGGAGTCAAATTGATCCCTGGTGACAACGGTGCTGGAAAGCTGGCCCAGATATTTGCTGCGCGCGCGCAATACGCAAATGTCGCCCTCCGTGTCCATGGCTTCGTCGGGCAAAAGCAGGCTGTATTCCACTACATAATGGCCATTGAACAGATCCACATAGGGCCCCTTGGTCAGGGATTGCTTCGTGCCGAGGACCAGGCCCTCCGGCCCCAGGTTCAGCCCGTTCAGTTCCGCCAGCGCTTCCAGATCGACGTCGGTAACCGTGTTATAAAAACCTGACAGCGAAAATCCCCCCGCATCAAGTGCAGCCTGGGCCTTCGGGTCAGCGACGTAGAGCGCATGGGCGTCGGATATCTGAACATATTTATAATTCCTGTCCAGGAACAGCCGATGCTCCGGCCGGTTATCCATCAGCAGTGTCGATCCGGGAAGGCGTGCCAACTCGTCCCCGCCGATCACCGTCTGCTTCACATTGCCAAATTGCCGTCGATAGATCTCCGGCATCACGTCCACATAAATATCGCAATCCGCGAGGCATTTCAGTGCAGCTGCGTCCGCCGTCACCAGCGCCTCGTGGTCGCGTGTAGCCTGGTCAATCACCCGATAGCCCCATGCACCCATGCCGATACCGAATGCCAGACACACCGCCAACACGGACACCGCGAGCCGCTCAACCCTGTGGCGCGTCAATACGTCCTGTGCCAGTCGGTACGCTGCCCAAGCGGTTCCGGCGACCATCGCCACCAAAGCGAGGTTCACACAGAGCACAGGCCAGGCGTTCACGCCGCCGCCCTGCCATCCCCGGGCGCCGAACACAGTGCGAAGGCGGGACATGATTCCCGGCAGAAACAGCGCGCCCAGCGCGAGCAGGGCCGCCATCACCATACCGAACGCAATGCCGCGCGTCCTGGCGTTCTCATTGGTTGCCTTTTCCGGTTTTACCTGAAGGCTTGCCAAAGGCATGACCAGCAGGATGTTGTCAAAGGCATCCATGAAGTGGTGCTCCATGATGGAATGAAACGCCACGACCGCCATCACCAGCGCCATGCGCCGGTTGCCGCCGCGTATTGCCTTGCGCACCGTCAAAATCCACGCTGCGAATACCATCAGCATGGTGACCCAGCCGTAGCGCAAAAGTATGTTGACATACGAACTGTCGATAAAGACTATATCCCCTTTGGGAAATACAGACCCACCCAAGCCGCCCTTCATTGGGATTATTGTGCCAAAGGGCTTCACGCCGTACTGCTGAATGTTGTTCGCGGACAGGCTCAGACGCCAGGAAAACATATTGTCCAGGCCCTGCATCTCCTGGGGGTGCCTGGCGTACAGGAAAACCAGCAGGTATATCGCTCCCGCGCACAGCGGAACCGCGATCGTCAGCAGCACGTCTACTACCCGCCGCAGCTTTCCCCCTTTGTCGAGCCGACAAAGCACCCCACGCTCCAGCCAGCGGTAGCAAATCGCCATTTCAAATATCGCCCCACATATCACACTGTTGCGGCTGGCGGTGATGAAGACCGCCAACGCGAGCGGAACCAGGCCAAATATCAGCATGGCCCAATCCGGCAGCTCCGGCCAGGCTATCCACATACCCATCGCGAGAAACAGTACGGTCGTGGAAAAATCCGTCGGATAGGCCGTTCCCCAACAGCTGCGCAGGCCTTCGCGGATGTACACCAGGTTTTCAATGCCGCCGGCCATGCCCGCCATGATGGTGGCGACGAGCACTCCGCCGACGACGACAAAATAAGTTCGTATGATCCTACGATAGTCAACGCCCTCGAGCCCCATGACCAGTATTGCGGTAAAGAGCACCGTGTCGCGCCCCAGGGTTCGGTATGACAGTACATAAACCCCGACCAGGGCCAGACCCAGCCAAATCTCCCTGTGCTCGTGCCGCCTGAGAATCAACAGCGCAAGCACCAGCAGCTCCATCACCAGCATTAAATTAGGCGAAAAGCTTTCCGGGATCACCGGTTTGAACATCGTCATGCCCTTCATTGCGTATGCGAGATAAAGGGCGGTCAGCATGAGGAACAGGTTTTCCAGTAAGCGCAGCGCACTGTCCCTTCGGCCTGAATGCAAAACCGGATTTGAACCGAAATTCATATTTGCTTATCCTCCGGATATTTACGACTACCGAAAGTCCATCTTTCGGATTTCTTCGGCACGGGCGATGATCTTTTCCTTCCAGTCGTCATCCTGGGCTTCCAGCTGATAGGTGCGGAAGCCGTACTGGGGGCCAAGGGTGCAGATGACGGATTCATCGTCCACATGCAGCGAAATGCGATAGTGATTCGGCAGCTTCTGGGGCAATACCGTCTTGTGATCGCGCTGGACCTCCTTCAGGTGGCGGGTACCATTGACGATGCCGTCAAAGCGCACGCCGTAGAGCCAAAAGAGCGTCTTGATGTACCGCTCGCTTCGAAATGAAGAGGTGTAGACCCACACCTCATAACCCATGGATTGCAGCTTGTTGATCAGGCTCGGCGTGCCCAGGCGGAGCCGCTCCTTGTAGATCCGATTCAGTGGAAACCGAAGCTCCGGCTCCGTTTTATGGGTATTCGGTGATACGAACAGCACCTCATCCAGGTCAAAGGAGATCCGCATTTTTTTCTGCTCAGCACTAGCCTTCATGCTCTTCAAGCGCTCCTACGATCTTTATGATCTCATGGGACCAGGTTTCGGGATTGCCCGTCAGGGGGTAATCCTCATACGCCTTCGTCTTGTTGTTGATGCATATCAGCGAATTATTGTCGATGTGCAGCGTCTGCCGGTATTTTTCCGCGAGCGCGTTTGCCAGCTTCTTCCGTACATCCTCCAGGAAGCTGTGTCTTCTGGCCGTGCCCGTCACAATGCCATCGACCCACGTGTGATGAAAGGCGAAGTAATGGCGGATGTACTTCATGGAATAATACTTCTCGGAATACACCCAGATATCGTAGCCCTTGGTCTTCAGAAAATTGAACAGTGCCGGAACGCCATAACGCATTCGCTCCTTGTAATGCATACTGAAGGGAAAGGGTACCGCCTTCTCCATCGCGTCCCCTTCCTGGACACAGAATACCACTTCATCCAGATCCAGTGTGACCCGCTTGTCGTGCTTCGCGTTGCGAATCATATCACGGATATCGCTCTCCTGGGTCAGATCGACCACCTTGCTCCTGATCTTCGGAAGGTTCATCCGCAACGCTGCGGCCCACCGATGGTGCCCGTTCAGGAGCATGTATCCATCCGGGCTGATCCGCTCGACCATGACCGGCTCTTCAAAGAACTTCGCGTGGCTGTCGTTACGCCGTATTCGCTTGATTTCATCGGCATACCGCGAAATGATCTCGTAATTCGGGCCAATAGCAGGGTTGCAGAATTCATCGTCGGGATTCGGGTGGATTTTCTTACAAGCCAGGAACCTGACGAACAAGCGGCGCAATAGGCCCGCCTTGACAGGGCGATAGATGTCCCTGTATTTATTTACCTCTTCCTTGACATATTCGTCAAGGGATGTCATACTTGCGTTCATGCCATTATTACCTTAAAGTCATCACTTGAAGTGCTTGCTGACGATGATATCCACCTTGTCGCCCCGGATAGCGATCTTGACATTGTCCGCCAGTTTCAGCAGCACGGAACGCTCAAATCCGTCCCATTCAGGCTCCTCGCAGACGCGGTTGCCGACATCCGACATCAGTTCGAAAGGAACCTCATCCTGGGAGTGATTCACCGGAACGACCAAAGCCTGTTCAACCTTGTCCCGCAATATGCCCAGCAGCCCCTTGGCCGCTTCGTTTTTCCTTGAGGAAGCGGCTTCAATCAGCATGCTGCGTTTGTCCGCGTCCATGAGCGTCTTGGTACTCATGTGCAGGTTGAACTGTCCGTCCGTCAGCTCTATCCAGAAGTCCGCCTGCAAATCACCGGTAATGCTGCGGGCCAGGCAGAGCATTTCCTGGGCCAACAGGCTGAGCTGTAAGGCGCTCTTGTTTTCCAGGCGCGCATAGGCCGCTGTCCGATCCACCATGTCCAGTGCTTCAGTGAAGCCATCTCCCTGGTTATCAATCCTGATGATGTCCGTCTTCATAAAATGCCCTCCTTTTTCACCTTGCGTATATCCTGGTTACATACTATATCAAAATCATACAATTGTCAATATTGTCATGTTCAAAAACCGACACGGCATGGAACACATGTCGCTCCGCCAACGGTTCGTTTGGGCTGGCATTTCCACGCTGTATGTGATAAACTATAGCCAGTGGGAAGGATAGAAGCATTCGATCCCGCAAAAGCTGCCCAGGGTGTATTTCCCTAAAGTGTGTTTCAAAATGCAGTAAGATGCAATTTTCGAGTGGATTTGCCTGCAGGCTTGCTGGGTTCGAGCGCCCGGAAAACTCTCCAGTGGAGAGTTTTCAGCGAGAACGGGCCGGCAGGCCCCGGAGCCAAGTCAAGGGAAATCAACACGGAAATGCAGGCAAAGACGCCGTAATTGCGCTTCAGGCATTTAGAAACACACTCTAACCATTGAGCTTACCGGGAGGCGTGTAAATGCATTTTGTCGATGCGAAGGGCATATTGACCGGCGGCAAGGGGCACTACGGCATGAATATCTACCGCGGCTGCACACACGGCTGCATATACTGCGACAGCAGAAGCCGGTGCTATCAATTCACCCATGCCTTTGAGGACATCGAGGTGAAGCGGAACGCGCCGGAGCTTTTGGAAAAGGCGCTGAAATCGAAAAGGCAGAGATGCATGATCGGCACAGGCTCGATGTCAGACCCGTACATGCACTGCGAAGAAGATTTACACCTGACGCGAAGCTGCCTCGAGATCATACTCAAATACGGCTTCGGCGCGGCGATTCATACCAAATCCGACCGCGTTCTGCAGGATATCGACCTGCTGGACGCAATCAACCGGTCCGCCAAGTGCGTCGTACAGATGACGCTCACGACCTATGACGACGGATTGTGTCGCATCCTGGAGCCCAACGTCTGCAATACAAAGCGCCGGATCGAGGCGCTGGAAAGGCTTCAGGAAAGAGGCATTCCCACTGTCGTCTGGATGACGCCCATACTGCCCTTCATAAACGACACGCGGGAAAACATCACCGCGATCCTGAAGGAATGCGTTCGGGTCGGCGTCAAAGGGGTTATCGACTTCGGCATGGGCCTGACCCTTCGGGAAGGCGATCGGGAATACTACTACGCAGCCCTGGACAGGCACTTCCCTGGAATGAAAGCACGCTATGTCAAACACTACGGTAACGCCTACGTCCTGCCCAGCCCGAACGCAGCTGAGCTGTCTGCCGCATTCCATGAAATCTGTGACGCGAACGGCATACTGTCGACACCCGAAGCCTGCTTCGCCTATATGAACGATCTGCCGGAGAGACACCGGCAGATGAGCATATTTGATCTGTAAAGCGTTGTTGACCCTCTTCTCAGGTTCGTAGTTCCCCTTATTCTGTCGCTACAGGCGAACTATGCCCTTTTGGGCACTTCTAAAAACGCTCATCACCGTCGGGCGGCTGAATTTCAGCCATTTTCGCCTTGCAAAAACCTTGACTGCCCGCCACTAAGTCAAGGGAAATCAACGTGGAAATGCAGGCAAAGACGCCGAAATTGCGCTTCAGGCATTTTAGAAACACACTCTAATTCAGGTAACAGGTACGCAACACCATCATAGCCGCAAATGGTGGACGGGCATCAACACAACAGTTGGTGCCCGTCATTCGTTTGTCCGATCGACTTATTTGGGCTGGTAGATAACCAGGTCCTTCAGGTTGCCCGCGTAGAAGCGCGTCTTCTGTACCTGCGATTTGTCGCCCCAGTACCAGGATTTCTTCATGTAGCTTGGGATATTGGCGTCAATACAGTTGGACGCAAAGTTGTAGAATTCTCCCAGCGTCGCCACACCGTCGCCATTGCCCTTGAGATCCGCGGAGAAGTAACCGGGATAGCTGCCCTTGGAACCACTGGAATTCTTGTTCCACCAGCCCTCCTTCTCGTTGTAGCCCAATCCCTGCAGCAGGAAGAACGTGAAGAAATCCACGGCCTTGGACGCGTTGTTGTAGTATGTCGCCTTGGTGTTGGAAGCGGCGGTGAGCACCGCGATCCGGCCATTCGCGCCATCAAGCTTGCTCTTCATATCGTTGATAAAGGTCCCGCTGTAGCAGGAATCGAGGATCAATATCACATTGCCGTTGATGGCCCGGACGCTATTGAAGATCTCCTTGGCGGTCAGGTAATAGTCGGTATTGGTCTTGTCGTCGTCATAGCCCATCAGGGAGAGCCTGTAGCTGGAATAGCTGCTCTTGTTGTTATGCCCGTGGGAGCAGAGGTAGACGATGCTCACATCGTTGTCGTCGGTATCGTTAAAAAACCCAGCGATGCCCGAGAGAAGCTCGTCCTTGCCGGGGTTTCCCAGAACCTTTGTGGCGTAGGTCTGCCCGTTGATGCTGGAGGTTTTGAATACGGTGGCCATGCCATTGGCGTTTCGCTTGACGAAGGGCAGGCTGTCATAATAGCTGTAGGCCGCGAACAGACGATAGGCCACTTCGTCAACCGCGTCCGCCTCCACCGTAACATTGACGCCAACCTTCTGGCCGTCTGCGGCCTCCACCGTCACTTTTGTGGCGCCGACGCCTGCGAAGGTCACATAGCCTGACGCGCTGACAGTGGCGACGGCGGTATCTGCGGAAGTAAAGCGCACCGCCTGATCGACATTGCTTGTTCCAAAGCGCCATGCCAGCTGCGCGCCCCCGTCGCTCAGCTTTCCGACGATAGAGGCTGGCGAAACGGTAAGCAGGGACGCCGGATCGACCACCATAATGGTACAGCTGCCTTCTGCACCGTTGGAACCCTTCACCGTGACGACGGCAATGCCCTGTTTCAGGCCCTTCACAACCCCGTTTTCAACGATGGCAACGACGCTTTCGTCGCTGCTTGTTACAGTATAGGTTACCCCCTCGAGGAGCGAGCCATCCTCCGCCACCATTCGCGGAGCCAGGTCATAGGTCTGGCCGATCCCGATAGAGAGCTCGCTGGCCGCCAGCTCAGCGCGGTCCCGGGTCGCCACCACCGTGACCTCGCAAACGGTTTCCACGCGCATGCCGCCGGAGATGTGGGTGGACACGCCGTTCTGTGTACGCACACGAATCCTTGCGGTGCCCAGTGCCTTGCCCGCTACCCGGCCGGTTTTGGAATTGACGACGATCTTGCCTGTACCCTGTTCCGCACTGTAGGTAAACGTTGCCGGCACCTCGGCGCCGTTGGCGTCCACAGCGGTAGCCGTGACGCTGATCTTCTCATTCAGGCAGACCGTCAGCGCCTCGGGCAGGAAAACCTCGTTGGGCTCTGCGACTACAGTCAGCGTGCATGTAGCCTTTTTACTGTTGAAGGTCTTCACGGTGATCTTGGTGGTGCCGGGCGCGACGGCGGTAATGACGCCGCTCAGCTTGTCTACCTTGGCGACCTCCTTGTTCGCCGAAGTGTAGGTCAGCGTCGAACCCGTGGATGACGGGAGCTTCGCTTTAAGCGCGTAGGTGGACCCCGCGGACAGCGTCAGCGTCTCGGGCGTTAGCGTAACCTTGTCCGGGGCCTTCCTGACGACGACCGTACACTCCGCCGACAGGCCGCTGTCCGTCTTCGCGGTGATGACGGCGGTGCCCTTCTTGACACCTGTGATTTTGCCCGTCTTCTTGTCCACCTTGGCCACGGAGGTCTTGCTGGACGACCAGGTAACGGTATCGCTGCTGTCCTCGGGGACACGTGTAGCCTTGAGGATGGTGCACTTCTCCTTGATGCCGATGACCAGCTTTGCTGCGCTGAGCTTCAGCACAGGATCCGCATCGCTGACAAGTTCGGCAGCGTCTTCCTCCTGCGCCGCTTCTCGGCTGTCGGGCTGATCCAAATCCAGCAGGCCCCCGGCCGTGCCAGGTTCCATGAGATCCAGATCCAAGCTCTCAATCTCAGTTATCCCAATGTCTTCAGGCAGATCCTCGATGATTACCTCGCCTTCCGACGCGTCCAAAATCACCGCGTCGTTGTCGATGACAACCTCTTCGGCAAGGGAAAGGGAAGCCCAGGCCACCATCAACGCCAGCGCCAGGCAAAGCCATCTCTTAATCATGAATATGCACTCCTTATGTCGTCGGTAAAGTGCCGCAAACCGTCATACATTCCCATTTTATCTGTATTTTACCGCATACAGAGCGCTCCTGTCAATCACACTGGGCGGGCATCTGTGTCAATTCTTAATCAAAGCGAAGGCGATTTCGCAATGCCGTCAGGCTCCGTAGGCCACGACCCGGCAAACTGCCGGGAACAGTATCAGCAACAGTGCAGGCAGCACGACGCCCAGCGTGACGCATGCTGCACCCGCCAGTTCCGCCTGGGTATTGCCAACATATATGGCCATGTTGACGGTGATGATTCCCGGTGCGAATCCACGATGACGAATATGTCCGGCAGTCCCCTGAATTCTGAACGATGCATTTTCGGTGTCCTGTACTGTTTTTTGCGTTGATTTCCCTTGACATTTTTTTTTTTTTTTTTATCATAGGAACATGGATATTTGCCTTTTGTACCCCTCTGAAAACACCCATCGCCGCCGGACGGCTGAATCTCAGCCATCTTCGTCTTGCAAAAACCTTGACTGCCAGCCAGGCAACCTGCGTCTTTTGCAAGCCAAATCTTTGGAAAAGCATCTCGTCGGGCGACGCTTTCGCTTTTTGAGTCGCCCTTCAGCGACAGCAAGCTGCCGCCACACAGCCCAAATATGCGTATACTGGAGGCCTTCCCATGTCGAAAACCCGCAAGCACCGTTCGGCAAGTGAAACTCTGCGCCTGTTCAAATACTTTCTGCCCTATTTCAAGCCCTACCTTCCCGTGCTGCTGCTGGACCTGTTCTGCGCGGCCCTGACCACCGTATGCGACCTTGTGCTGCCGATGATCGTGCGTTACATCACCGGCATGGGCGCGAACAACCTGGCAGCGCTGACCATCAATACGGTATTGCGCCTCGGGGCGCTTTACGTGGCGCTGCGCATCTTGGACACCGCGGCCAACTACTTCATGCAATCCGTTGGGCACATCATGGGCACCCACATCGAAACCGACATGCGCCATGACCTGTTCGCCCATCTTCAGGAGCTGCCCCACGCCTACTACAGCAGCACCAAGATCGGCCAGATCATGTCCCGAATCACCAGTGACCTGTTTGACATCACAGAATTCTCCCACCACTGCCCCGAGGAGCTGTTCATTACCAGCCTGAAGGTGATTGTTGCCTTCGTGATCCTTTGCGGCATGAACGTGCCCCTGACATTGATCATCTTCGCGGCGCTGCCTCTGATGGTGCTGTGCAGTAACCACTTCGCCAGGCCCATGCAGAAGTCCTTCAAGGACTCCCGGTTCCGGCTCGGCGAAATCAACGCCCGGGTGGAGGACAGCCTTTCCGGCATAAGGGTAGTGAAGTCCTTTGCCAACGAGGACATCGAGATGCAGAAATTCGAGCAGGACAACCGTGCCTTCCTGGCCGTCAAAAAGCGGATGTACCGGGCTATGGCCGGCTTCCACTCCGTCACACGCATGTTCGACGGCATCATGTATATCCTGGTGGTATG